>JANLUE010000770.1:0-2194 GCA_031363325.1 Gemmataceae bacterium | reverse complement strand
GGGAGCCGCTTCGGCGACTCGCAGCTAGCC
This sequence comes from Gemmataceae bacterium, assembly GCA_031363325.1. Lineage (GTDB taxonomy): Bacteria > Planctomycetota > Planctomycetia > Gemmatales > Gemmataceae > SIAJ01. The sequence goes on along the minus strand of JANLUE010000770.1, from coordinate 2,164 downwards.
CCGGCCGATGGCTTCGAGGCCGGGGTCGCAGTCTAAGCCCTTTCACCGCTTCAAGCGCGTCACGCTGGGATCGCGCAACGTGGACGCGTCGGCCGGAGCCTTCAAGGTTTTCAGGAACGCCACGAGGGCCACCTGATCGTCGCGGCTCCGTTGATCGAACGCGGTCGTCACGGCCTTGGCTTGGCCCTGATGCCGGGCGATCGCGGACTCAAGCGTCGTCGACGCGCCATCGTGAAAGTAGGGTGCCGAGTCGGCCACGCCCCACAGCGGCGGCGTCTTCCATTCTTCCGAACGCGGCAATTCCTCGGGGCGCGGCGGCAAATTTAGCTGGGCGGGCGGGTCGTTTCCATAGTTGCCACCCGCCACTCCGCCGGCCGGCGTCGGATTGTCGAGTGTGTAGAGCAGGAAGTCGCTGTAGACCCCCTTCACGCCGCCGAGGTTCGGCACGTGGCAAGCCGCACAGCCGACCTCCGTGAAGACTTTCTTGCCGTGTTCCGCTTTGGCCCGTTGGGTTGGTTCCTCGGGCACCATTTCGGTCGGCCGGGGGAGCGTTTTCACGAACGCCACCAATTGGCGGAACTGCTTGCGGTCGAGGTCCGGTGCCGATTCGTAGTCGCTCGCTCGAAGCGGCTTCGCCTGGGCCATTGATGGCGTGCCGAGCCCCAGCTCGTTCGCGCAGGCGGCCGCCACGAAATCGGTCAAGCTCCCGAACTGGCCCTTCCAGCCGAACTTGCCAATCTGGCCGTCGTCCGTTCGGCGAATTTTGCCGACCGGAATCGAACCGAAGTCGAGGCTGAATTCACGAGTGACCGCACGTACTTGGCGGTTGCGTTGGTTCTGGGCGATGGCGCGTTCCGAAATCAGATCGATCCAGCCGGCCCCGAACAAGGCGGTCGGTTGAACGGTCTGCGTGCGCACGGGGTCGAAGTCGGGGATCGTCATCGGTCCACAATGCGGCTGGCGAATCGTCCGCCCGGGCACGACCGGGTAGATCGACTTCAAGACGGCCATCGTTTCCTGATACTCGGGCTTCGTGCTGAAGTTGTGCAACGAGCCTTCGTGAATCTCGGAGTCGCCCGGTCGAGCCGCCACTTCGTAACCGATCGCGTTGTGCATCCGTTCGCCGGCACCGCCGAGGCCGCCCTGGAAGTGACAAGCCGCGCACGACCTGGCGTTGAACACGGGCCCAAGCCCGTCGCCGTGAGCGAGCGGGTCGTTGGGTTGCCATTCGTGCTCGAAGAGTTCCCGGCCCGCAGCGATGTCCGACGCGCTGGCCGACGGTCCCCAAATGATGGGAAGCGGCGGCAGGACGAACCAGAGTACGAGGCCCAAGACTGCCGCGAGACAACTCATCGCGAACAGTCGACGCTGGCGTTCGAGTGACATGCGAGGCATCGGGGGAACCTCGATTCCGATTGGGGTGAGTAAAGGATACCACGACCGAATTGGCCGGGTCAAGTGGCTGGTTCGTTTTCCATCTGGTTTGGCGCGGTCGAATCGGCTAAGATTTGCCTCGCCCATTTTCCCTGCCCTCTCCTCGGGCCACGGGCGGAATGAACCCGTCGATCAGCGTTGCCCTGCGGGGCACCGGATGTAGCGTCCCGAGCCGGGTCGTCCCGAACGACTGGTTCACCTCTTTCGTCGATACGTCCGACGAGTGGATTCGCACGCGCACCGGCATCAGCGAACGGCGCTTCGTCGGGCCGGACGAAACCTCGGCCACGCTCGGCATTCAGGCGGCGCGAAACGCACTCGTCACCGCGGGAATCGCGGCGACCGACATCGACTTGATCATCTGCTCGACCGTGACGCCGGACGAGATGTGCCCGTCGAATGCGTGCGTCATTCAGGGGGCACTCGGCTGTCGGCACGTGCCGGCGTTCGATGTCTCCGCCGCGTGCACCGGTTTCCTGTACGCGATGTCGATCGCCGAACAGTTCATTCGCACTGGTTCGGCGAAGAACGTCCTCATTGTCGGGGCCGACGTTCTGTCGCGAACGCTCGACCTCACCGATCGCAACAGCTGTATTTTGTTCGGCGACGGGGCCGGTGCCGCGATCCTCTCCGCGAGCGATACGCCGGACCACGGATTGCGTTCGATCAAGATTTACGCGGACGGCGGGCCGGGGCACTTGATCCACGTGCCCGGCATGGTCACCGTGCA
>JANLUE010001378.1:0-4125 GCA_031363325.1 Gemmataceae bacterium | reverse complement strand
GTGTCGTACAGCACGACTTTCTTCTCGGCAAAAGGAACGGTGGTCTCGCGGTCGAAGAAGCGTCCCTTCGGGCTGTCGCCCGTCCAGTCGCTGAGCTTGATCGCCAGCTCGTCCGCGCAGCCTCGAGCCAGTTCTGGCAGCGCGACGCCGTTTACCTCGTCCATGCGTTGCAGCTTCTCGCACACGATCGTCTCCCAGCCGCTATCCTCGGGCACGAAGTTCAAGTGGCACTTGGTCGAGTTGGTCGCGAAGACGGTCTTCACGGTGTCGTAGGCGAGGCCGACGGTCGTGCCGAGTCCATCGGCGGCCGGCAACTCCGCCCGGAGGCGTTGCTCGCCACCCGAGGCGGCGATGATCGCCCGCTTGATCTTCTCGGCCGCCTCGTTCGCCTTTTGAACGAAGAGCAACAGGCCGGGAAACGTTTCGTCGCCGTAGTCCACGTTGGGCGAATCCGCGTCGGGATCGCCGAGCCAGTCGCGGACGATGCCGAGCAATTGTGGGAACAGCCAGGGCTGGTCCTTGAAGTGATGCTGTTGCAAGTGCGTCGTCAATCGGAACGCGACCGTCTGCGGGCGAATGCCCTTCAGGTGGTCGAGCGTGAGCACGACCGATTCGCCGATGATCGGGGCGTTCTCGATTCGATTCGGGATGTCCTGGGTCGTGAGCACGACGCGATGCGTGGCGTTGAACTTGGCGGCCAGACGGTCGGGCGGCACGTCGTAGCGGTAGCCGATCACGCGCGGGAACCGGACTTCCAGCCACGGGCGTTCGACGATTCGTTCCGGCAGGGCCAGGATCTTGGAGCCGATCCGAGGCGTGGCCGGCGCCCGCGGTTCGGGCACGCCGACGACCGGGATGAACGAGAACGGCACGCCGTAGACATCGGCATATTCCGGGTCGAAATGGCCCGCGTCGTTGACGGCATAGCTGACCCGGCGCAGGGCCCGGCCGACGACCTGCTCGCACAGGAGCTGCGTGCCGAAGGCGCGCACGCCGAGGACGTGCGTGACCGTGTTGGCGTCCCAGCCTTCGGTGAGCATCGACACGGACACGACGCAGCGAACGTGTTCGCCGAGCTTCCCGGACTTGCCGACGGTGTTGAGGACTTCGCGCATCAGGTCTTCGTCGGAGAGGTCGTTGCCGTCCCGGCCGGGGAAGCGTCGGCGATAGTCGGCCTTGAAGTCGTCGATCAGGTGAGCGGCGAGCGTCTTGAAGTCGGCGGACATCCCCTCTTCGGACTCGAACTGTTGGCTATCGACGAGGATCGAATTCGGTCGGGCCGTCCAGCGCTGATTGGCGACGTTGGAGAAAAGTCGATACTTGTCCGAGCCCGGCGCGACGATCGGCGAGCCGTCCGGGTGCGAATACTCCGTCTCCCGGCCCGCGACAAAGTCGTACACGAGTTTGCTCACGCTCGTGTTGTTGCAAACCACGATGAAGACCGGCGGCGTGCGGCCGTTCGCCTTTCCTTCCTCGTCCGCGTTCCAGATGTCGAATTGCGCCTTGTAGTGTTGGTACAGGCTATCGAGCGCGCCTTCGAGTTCCTGGGGGAGGACCGGGACCGTCGGCGCGTCCTCGGCACCGCGAGTTTTCTTCGGCAAGCCATCGCGGATGTGCGCCCACAGATTGCGATACTTCGGATAGCCGTCCGGCCCGACCATCGCGTTGTCGGCCACCGGGACGCGTGGAATCTTGACGATCCCCGACTCGATGGCGTCGATCAGCGAGAAATCGGAAATGACCCAGGGGAACAGCGTGCCTTCCGAATAGCCCGACCCCTTGAGGTAGAACGGCGTGGCCGACAAATCGTAAACGGCCTTCACGCCGATCTTGGCGTGAACCGCTTCGAGCCCCGTGAGCCACAAGCGAGCTTCCTCGTCGCGGGCGGCGGCTTCCTTCTTTTCTTCGCCCGTGAGTTTCTCGGGACTTGGTGCCGGCTTGCCGCGGTAACAGTGATGGGCTTCGTCGTTAATGACCAGAATCTCACGGCGCGTGCCCAGTTCCCGGCAGACGCGATTGACCATCTCTTCCGGCGACTCCGTAAACGCGCCGGGGTTGCGGGCGGTGAGAACGCGCTTGGTGAGCCCGCCAGCTTCGCCTTTCTCGCGCTGCTTGAACGCGTGGAAATTCGTGACCACAATCCGGGCCGTGCCGAGTTCGCTGCGATACTCCGGCGGCACGATGTCCAGGTACGCGTAGTAGTTGCCCGGATCGGCCGGGCTGAGGACGCGGAGCCGATCGCGGATCGTGAGGCCGGGCGTCACGACGAGAAACGTGTCGGCGAAGCGATTGTCCTGGGGGTTGCGGCGCTTGTTCAGGGTTTGCCAGGCGATCAACATCGACATGACGACCGTTTTGCCCGACCCGGTCGCCATCTTGCAGGCCATCCGGAACAGGGTCGTGCCGGCCGCCTTGCCGGCGTCGAGCAGGCGCTCTTCGATCCAGGTGTCGCCGTACTTCGTTTGCTTGGCCACTTCGGTAATGAAGATGAGCGTTTCGAGCGCCTCGATCTGGCAGAAGAAGAGGCGGCGCGATCGATCCGGGCCGGTCCAGTGTTCGAGCAGCGCCCGGGTCGTCGCGGAGATATCGGGCCAGCCGCGATCGCGCCAGAGCTTGACGACGGCGCGAATTCGGTTGACGTGATCGGATTCGGTTCGCTTTTCGTCGGACAGCAGGCTGTCGTACAGGCCCTTCGTTTTCTTCTTGGGCTCGGCGATCGGGACGAAGTAGACGCACTTGCGTCGGCCGTCAGCGACTTCGTTCGTGATGCGATTCTGTTCGTCGAACTTGAAATGCAACCCCGGTTCGTCGAAGGGCGAGTTCAGGATTGGGTTGCGGACGAGGACGTTGGCCACGGTGGGCTTCCCGAGGAGAGCGGGCGAAACTTTCTCCTTTGCGTTGTAACTGCAACGGTTGATCGGGTCAGCCGGAAAACCCAATCCGCGTCAAATAGGTTTGAAAACGGTCACTTGAACAATTCGCTGGACGTGGCACGAGAACTTTGGAACCGCCTGCCGCGGCGATTGAGTACTTCTGGCTAAAAGAACGATGGCCCGTCGAGGTTGGTGAGCTGTTTCACAACGCAGCGGTTCTTGCCCGCTTCCTTGGCGTTGCTCAGGGCGGCCGACGCGGCATGACGCATCTGGTCGAAGCCCACGACCGTTTCCGCTTCGGCCACGACCATCCCGACACTGACCGTCAGTTGAATCGTTTCGCCGTTGAATTCGGTGAAGCTCGATTCGACGGTCTGGCGAACGCGTTCGGCCAAAATCTCGGCCCCTTCACGACCGGTCTCGGGGGCCACGATCATGAATTCCTCGCCGCCGACGCGGCCAACCGTGTCGATTGTGCGAACCGAATTCAGCAGCGTTTGTCCTAACCAGGTCAGCACGTGATCGCCGCCGGGCAGCAAATAGCGGGTGTTGATGTGTTTGAAGTTGTCGGCATCGACCAAAGCGACCGCCAGGGGCGATGGCGTTCGGGCCCGGCGCAGGACTTCCGTTTTGGCGAGTCGGTCCATGGCCCGGCGATTCGGTAGCCCGGTCAGGGCGTCCGTCAGGGCCATCTTCTGGAGCATCAAGTTCCGCGATTCGAGGAGACGGTTCGCGTGTTCGAGTTCCCGGGTCCGTTCGGCGACGCGTTCTTCAAGCTCCAGATTCAGCTTCCGCAGTTCGTCGAGAAGGTTCTCGTGGCTGCGTTCGAGGAGGAACGTTCGGGCCGAATTGCGAATGAGATTGACCAGCTGTTCCGGTCGCCAGGGCTTGAAGAGGAAGCGTTGCGCGAGGCCGGAGTTGATCGCCTCGACCGCTTCCTCCATGCTGTAGACGCCGGTCATCAGGATTCGGACCGTCCGCGACGAATGTTCGCGGCACCATTCGAGAAACGGGATGCCTTTGAGGCCCGGCAGCTGTTGGTCGGTGATCACGATGTCGATGTCGTGCCGGGCCAGCAGAAGCTGAGCTTCCTCGGCACTTTCGGCGGATCGGAGGTCGTAGTCGTTGGCGAGGAGCCCACGGGCCAGCTGGGCCAGCGCGGGTTCATCGTCCACGAAGAGGACCGAACACTTGAAACGACCCACGAAGATCCGTCCTGGTGTCGTCGCTCCGGAATGGGCCGAGCGACTGG
>JANLUE010001361.1:0-2176 GCA_031363325.1 Gemmataceae bacterium | reverse complement strand
TGAGTACTGAGTACTGAGTATTGAGTACTCTGGTTCGTCAAGAACGCCCGCCCCCTGGGCTATTGACTGATTAGGCAATTCGGTCCCGTTTGATTCGATCTAACTTTCGGCGGGGCCGCGCCCTTGGCGGCCCCGCCGTGTGTGCGTTGTTCCAAAGCTCCGATGCTACGGGTGCGTTATGTCCTCCTTGAGCGGACTGTCGTCGTCCGGGCTTAATTTCACGGGCCTGGCGACCGGGATTGATACCGACAAGATTATCTCCGGGCTGACCGCGCTCAATCAGCGACGGATCGCCCAACTGCGCGCCCGGCAAACGGAAGACGCGCAAGATCAGGCCGTCTACGGCGGCCTGCAAGCGAAACTGTTCGAAGTGCAGGGCGCGGTCAGTGCGCTCGCACGTTCGTTCGGCGGCAGCCTCGACGCGCGAAAGGTCACTTCGTCTGACGAGACGCTCGTCAGCGGCGTGGCGAGTTCGTCGGCCGTCGCGGGTACGTACGCGCTCAAGGTCGAGCGCCTGGCGCAGGCGCAACAACTGGCGTCGACCGGGCTCGCCGATCCGTCCACGAACATCAAGACGGGCACCCTTCAGATCAAGGTTGGAGCGGCCGCCGCGTTCACGGTCACCGTCGATGGCACGAACAACACATTGGATGGATTGGCTGCGAGCATCAACGCGGCCGAGAAGGACGTCAAGGCTTCGGTGATCGGCGATAGCGGCTCGTACCGCCTGTTGCTGACTTCCTCGAAGACCGGGGCGGCCAACTCGATCGCGATCACGAACAACCTGACCGGCGGTTCCGGTGCGGACGTGAACCTGTCCGAACGGATCGTTCAAGATGCGAAGGACTCGCTCGTCACGCTTGGCAACGGGCCGGGGGCCGTTAGCGTGACGAATTCGACCAACCGGGTCGATGGCTTGGTCACGGGCGTGACGATCAACCTGAACGGCGCGGACGCGGGCAAGACCGTGAATCTCTCGGTCGCGCCGGACTCCGAGGCCGCGACCAAGGCCGTGCAGGCCCTGGTCGATTCGTACAATGCGGCGATCGACTTCATCGACAAGCGCGACGACTTCGACAGTCAAAGTCAAAAGGCCGGCGCGTTCCTCGGCAATCGCGACGTGGCCGACTTGAAGAATGACCTCTCGGCCGCGCTCACGGGCGTCGTTCCCGGCGTGAACCCGAAGGTCAATCGACTCGCGTCAGTCGGCATCACGGTCGACGAAAAGGGCAAGCTCAAGTTTGATTCGAGTAAGCTGAGCGCCGTTTTCAACGGCCAGGTCGAAGGCGCGTCGGCGTCCGATCTTCGGAAACTGTTCGCTCTCTCGGGTGCCAGCTCGAGCGCGGGCATCAGCTTCTTGCTCGGCGGCGACAAGGCGAAGCCGTCGCCCGTCGGCCAGCCGTATCAGGTGAACATCACTCAGGCCGCCACGCAGGCTCGCATCACGGGGAGCATCGCTCTTTCGGGTACGGTCGCGATCTCGTCCGGGAACAACTCGTTCACGATCAAGATCAACAACTTGTCGTCGGCCGTCGTGACGATCGACGCGGGCAACTACACGCCGGCGCAGCTTGCCGCCGCGATCCGGGCGCAGATTGGCGCGGCCTACGGCGGGGCACAGGTGGCCGTCGATCTCGACGCCGACCGGTTGCGAATCGGCTCGGCGGGATTCGGTTCGGCCTCGACCGTGACCCTCCAGGGTGGCTCGCCGGCCCTGCTCGCGGCGATCGGGTTCAGCGGAACGGAGACGGCCGCGGGCACGAACGTTTCCGGTTACTTCACGGTCGCGGGCAAGACCGAGTCGGCGACCGGGACGGGCCAGATTCTCGCGGGCAATGTGGACAACGCCAACACGGCCGGCCTGCAAGTGAAGTCGACGTTGACCGCCGCCCAACTCGCGCCGAACAACGGGCCCGAAGCGAACCTGACCGTGAGCCAGGGCATCGGCGCTCGACTCGCGCAGACGTTGAATCGCTACCTCGACCCGGTGAGCGGCCGATTCAAGGCGGCCGACGATCGCTTCAAGAAATCGATCGAGGAAACGGAAAAGACGATCACCAAGCAGAACGCTTCGCTCGAAACGAAGAAGGTGAACCTGGTGAAACAGTTCGCCGCGATGGAATCGTCGGTCAGCACGTTGAAGGGAATTGGCAACCAGATTTCCGCTTCGTTCGGT
>JANLUE010001351.1:0-1507 GCA_031363325.1 Gemmataceae bacterium | reverse complement strand
GCGTCGGCTGGCGGGGCCTGCCAGAAGTTGTTGATCGCCGTCCAGTCCGCTTCCCTTTTGTCTTGTTCTTCCCTTTTTTCCTGGACCCATTCCTTGATCTGATCAACCAGATACACGACCGCGATCAACGGCCCGCCGATGCAAATCACACTCGTCAGGAACAGAAACGCCAGGCAACCGATCCACTTTCGCGACTTGCGAACCTTCACCGGCTCGGCCATCGGTGGTTCGACGAACCGCTTCGGCAAGGGCGGCGGTACGACGACTTTGAGTTCCGGCTCGGCCACATCCTTCAACGCGTCGGCGAACGCGGCCATCGTCCAGTAGCGATCGTCGGGGCGCTTCGCCATTGCCCGTTGGCAAACGCCGTCGAGCGTCTCGCTCATCCACGGGTAGAATTCGCGGAGCGAGGGCGGTGGTTCGACCTGAATCTTGCGAATCAGATCGGCCGTGTCGGTCCCCGAGAACGGGCGACGGCCCGAGAGCAACTCGAACAGGATCACGCCGAGGGCGTAGACGTCACTTCGTGCCCCGACCTGTTCGAGATCGCCCCGGGCTTGCTCGGGCGGCATGTAGGCGGGCGTCCCGAGCACGGAGCCGAACTGCGTCAGGCCCGCTTCGTGAAACAGTTCCGGGTTCGCGGTCGTCAGTTCGTCGGAGGAATCGGCCCGGCGCGCGAGCCCGAAGTCCATGACGACCGGCTCGCCGGCCGGGTCGATCATGATGTTCGCGGGCTTCAGGTCGCGATGAATCGTTCCATGGACGTGTGCGACATGCATCGCGAGCGCGACCTTGCGAACCAGGTCGATCGATTTCTCGACGGACATTGGCCCCCGGTCGGCGAGGATCGCCGAGAGGGGCTGGCCTTCGATGTAGGCCATGGTCAAGTAGAGCAGGCCCTGCACTTCATCGACGTCAAACACCGGGCAAATGTGCGGATGCCGAAGGGCCGCGATCGCGCGTGCCTCGCGAAAGAACCGTTCCTTGTGCGTGGCCGAGAGGCTACCGCGAAAGGTGGGAATCTTGATCGCGACCGGTCGATCGAGTTGCGAATCGTGGCCGAGAAACACGGCCCCCATGCCGCCGCGGCCGAGCAGGCGAATCACGGAGTATCGGCCAAAGGGATTGGGGATGTCGAACGCGTCGGGCGGGAGCGTGGCGCCCGAATTGGTCAAGGTGCCCGGCGCAAGCGACGGCGGCGTGCGGTCCGACCATTCACCGGTCGCCGCGTCGGATTCGGTCGCTTTGGGCAGCGGGTCGGCCATCGACCGTCCTCGGCACGGCCTTGGAGTTACCCATTGTCTTACGAGAGAGTTTCGCAGGAACGATTGCCGGTCGGCCGTTTCGACTTGAATCGCGGGCCAACTGCCGCTATCTCCCGGCCATGTGTTTTTCTGAACCGCCACGCGCCAGGACGGCGAGGGGGCTCCGGTGCTGCGTAAGTTTGCTCGGGGGATACTCGGGACGGCGGCCTTCGCAGTCGTTGGCTGTGCCGGGACGTACGACC
>JANLUE010001337.1:0-2512 GCA_031363325.1 Gemmataceae bacterium | reverse complement strand
ACATCGGGCTGATCGACTTCTGGCTCGACCGTGGCTGGGCCGTCGACACCAATCTATACGAGAACAGTAAATCCGATGGCCAGGCCACGCCGCTGCATCACGCCAAAGATGCCGCCACGACGCGACATTTGTTGAAGCTTGGTGCTTCGATCAACGCGTGGTCGCGATTTGGCGGCACGCCCCTTCACTTCGCGGTGGTGCGCGCTTTGGACGCGAATCAGCGCGGCCGGCCACGAGCGACGCCGGCCACCCAGGGCGACCAGATTTGCGCGCTGTTGGAGGCCGGTGCCGACGGGGCGATCGCGGACTTCGAGGGTCGGACTCCGCTCGCCCTCGCGGTAAAATTGAAGCGCAAATTGGCCGAACAGGTGCTGCGCGCGGCCGGGGGCCTGGAGAAGGGCCATCGCCCGGCCCGGGTGCCAACGAAAGCGCCCCCGATCGATCTCCGCGTCGACGTGAAGAAGATCGCGACCGCCCTTAAGAAGGCCATCCAGCAATACTCGAAGCGGCCCGCCGCCGAGCCGCTCACGGGATTGCACTTCGCCGTGTCTGGAGTTGAAGGCTTCGTGATGATCGCGTTCGACACGTCCGATGCGAGCAATCCCTGGGACGCCTCACATTCGGACTTCGCACGCGTGGAGTTCCCAAAATGGCGCGACGCCTACGACCTGGGGCTCAATGGCTCGCGCATCATTGATGTGAACGGCGTCGAGGTCGCAAGACCATATGGCGACGCCGAATTCGACAGGCCATTTTTCGAAGCCTGTGTCGCGGTCCTCCAAGCGCCCGAGACGAGCAGGAAGGTCAAGGCGCTAAACCGCGTGAGCACTTTCGTCTTCGTCGTGGAGGCCACGTCGGGGCACGGAGAGAGTTGGGCGGAAAGTTAGCCGAGAAATCGTCAGCGCCAAAACTGCCACCACTTTCGACCAAGTCGAAACGCCCGTTCGAGGTCGTCCACGAATTTCGTCGGCGTAGCATGGCGATGACTCGGTCGGACGGACATTCCGCGTCGGAGAACGCGGTCGAGTGCGTTCGGCAATTCGGGTCGGTGAGTTTCGATGCTGGCCGACGTGCCACAATTCTTTCGCACCAACAGGTCCGCAATCTCCTCCGTGTCGCCGAACGGAAATTGGCGGCACAGCAAATAGTACGCGAGTTCGGCGAGGCCGTAGACATCGGTCTGCGGCACGAGCTTGGCACGTCCGTCGAGTTGCTCGGGGGCGAGGAAGTGCGGATTGCCGATCGCGTTGAGCCCCGGCACGTCCGGCCCCACTTCGCCGAAGCCGATCACGAATACGTTACCAACGCGGTCCAGGAGAATGTGCTTCGGGTGCAAAAACCCATGGACGGTTTGACGAGCGTGGGCACACTCCACGGCCGCCACGACCGAACGCAGAATTCGAACCACCTCACCGAACGACATCGGCCCACGATCGGGAACGGTATCCGCGAGGCTCGCCCCCTCGACGAATTGTCGGATGACGTACATGCCATCATCGCCGACCATGCTCAATTCATAGATTGCGGCGATGTTCGGGTGGTTTAGCCAGGACAGCATCTTCGCCTGATGCATCAACCGGGCGACCGCGATATGGCCGCGAACGAATTGCAACCGAACAATTGTGCCGAGATTGACATGCCTTGCGAGGTAGTTGTGATTCCCGTTGCGGCCGAGCGGCTCGATGATCTCGAAACGGGGAATCGACGGAAAGTCGGACACGAGCGGCTCCGGCCAAACGAGTCGACGGTGGCTCGTTCTCTTTCTATGCGGGAAACCAGCCCTAAAATCCCTGGATGAACCGAACCAACTCTCGTTCCGCGTTCGCGCGGGCCAAGCGCGTCATTCCGGGTGGCGTCAACTCGCCGGCGCGGGCGTTTGGGGGCGTCGGCGGCGAGCCAATCTTCATCGCCCGGGCCGAGGGGGCATACCTCTTTGACATCGACGGAAATCGATACGTTGATTTCATTGGGTCCTGGGGGCCCATGATTCTCGGGCACGCCCATCCCAGGGTCGTCGAGGCGGCCGTCGAGGCCGCTCGGGGCGGGAGCAGTTTCGGCGCGCCGACCGAACGCGAGTCCGAACTGGCCGAGTTGATCGTTCGAGCGATGCCGGCCGTCGAAATGGTGCGAATGGTCTCGTCGGGGACCGAGGCGTCGATGAGCGCCATTCGCCTGGCGCGTGGCTTCACGGGCCGCGACCTCATCGTCAAGTTCGCGGGTTGTTACCACGGACACGTCGACGCGCTGCTCGTGTCGGCCGGGTCGAGTGCGTTGACGCTCGGCGTGCCGACAAGCCCCGGCGTGCCTGTCGGCTGCACGAACGACACGATCGTGATGCGCTTCAACGACACCCAGGCACTCCGCGAACTTTTCGCGGCGCGGGGGGACCAGATCGCGGGCGTGATCCTCGAACCAGTCGTTGGCAACATGGGACTCGTAACTCCGTCCGCGGAGTTCCGCCAGGAATTGCGAAGTTTGACGAACGCTTCGGGCTCGCTGCTCATCTACGACG
>JANLUE010001326.1:0-2416 GCA_031363325.1 Gemmataceae bacterium | reverse complement strand
CTGCCATTTGGCGAAGGCGGTCGGAAGTTGAGTCGCCTCGTAATCGCGAACGGCGTGCTCGAATGGGGCGTGCGTGCGTTCAAACTCCGCTTTGGCGCGTTCGTAACCTTCGGGGTCGAAATCGAGTTCGACCTCACTGCGGATCGTCGTCGTGAACGTCGAGAGGAGACGGTAATAATCGGCCTGTGGAATCGGATCGAACTTGTGGTCATGGCAGCGCGCACAGCCAATCGTCAGGCCGAGCATCGACGTGCCGACCGTGGCGAGCATGTCGTCCATTTCGTCGTAACGGTGCTTCTCGACTTCGTTCTTGGTGATCTGTGTCGAATGCACCCCCCCACCGAGGTAGCCGGTCGCCATCAGGGCCTGGGGCGTGTTCGGCGCGATTTCGTCGCCGGCGAGCTGCCAGCGCACGAACGTATCGAACGGCAAGCCATCATTGAAGGCCTTGATGACGAAATCGCGATAGTGATAGGCCGTCGGCCGATCGTAATCGTGTTCGAAGCCGTGGCTTTCGCCGAAGCGGGCGAGGTCGAGCCAGTGGCGGGCCCAGCGTTCGCCGTAGCGCGGCGAATCGAGCAACCGATCGACGACCTTCGCGAACGCGTCGGGCGATTCGTCCTTCTCGAACGCGGCCACTTGCTCGGGCGTCGGCGGCAAACCGACCAGGTCGAAGTAGGCCCGACGAATCAACACGCGCTTGCTCGCCGGTTCATTGGGCTTCACGCCCTTCGCTTCGAGCTTCGCCAGGATGAAGCGATCGACTTCGGACTTCGCCCAAGTCGCGTCCTTCACGACGGGCGGAGCGTTCTTCTGAAGCGGCTGGAACGCCCAGTGCTGTCGGGCCTCGGGCGCGACTTTCTTCTCGGTCCAGGCGGCGCTGTCCTTGCGGGCGATTAGCGGCGAATCGTACGGGGCACCGTTCTCGATCCACGCCGCCAGGTTGCGAATCGACTCGTCCGAGAGTTTCGGCAACTTGTACGGCATCGCCGGCTTCGCCTCGTGCGCGACCATGCGATACAGCAAGCTTTTCTTCGGCTCGCCGGACACGAAGCTGGCCCCGCGATCGCCCCCTTTCAGCAATCGATCGCGATCGGTGATGTCGAGTTCGCCTTCCGTCTTCTCGCCGCCGTGGCACTTGAGGCAGTGTTGCACGAACATGGGCCGAACGTGCTTCTTGAACAGGTCCGTGCCCCGCGCCATCTTCTCGGCGTGGTCCTTTTCCACGGGAGCTTGGGCGAAGGCGAGGGCCGGCAGGAACAGCGAATAGGTCAGGACGTGCTTCATGGGAATTTCGCGAGGGAAGGCGGGAGGATCGAGTCACCGAACCCCGATCAAGCATTGTACCAGGCGGCCTACTTCTTCGAGAGGCCCGCCGGTCGGGTCGCGGCAATGAATTGCTCGATTGCGAATGTGAGGTCGCGTGGATCGAATGAGGGCGTTGTATTCGGAAGCGAGTTGAGCAATTGAAACACTTCTTCGGCGACTTGAATCATTAATTCGGCTTGACCAACATCGACTCCGGATAAATTGTGGAGGGCATAATCGGCGACAGAACGGGACTGATAGAGCGTCCGAAGGTGCGTGGAAACCTTCGCAAGGCTTGCATTACCGCAATTGTTCGTTGCCAATTGAACGTCATTGTGGCAGGCCCCGCCCTCCGCAACCCGAAACCCCAATCCGACCACAAACTCGCGTGCTTCGAGAAACGCGGAATAGTAAGCTCGTCCAATCGCCGTCCGACACTCGGCCTCCGAGCCGTCCGGATTGCCGGGAGCCTTTGCTTCGCGCGCCAAACGGCCCGCGAGAGACAGAAACGATTTTGGGCTCATCGGTTTCTCTCACACGAACGAGAGATGGATCGAGTCACCGGCCGAGGGCGATACTTGTTCAACCCAGATATCGACGAAGCGCAAATACCCTGGCAACGGATCGGTCTCGGCCGGAGTCGAGACGGACGCCACGAGAAACTCCGCGTCCGACTCCGGGTCGCGACTCACCCGAAGCGATACGGAACTGCCGACGGGAAACGTTTGAATCGCCAAGTCCGCCGCGAACCGAGCTTCCGCCAGGATTTGCCGGGCGTTGCAAAACGCTCGGACTTCGTCCGGCTGCTCGGCAACTCCGGCCAGCCAGTCATCCGCGACTTCGCCAACCAGTTGTGCATTCGCTGTCATTGGTTCGCCCTTTTGACTGCGTTCACCGCGGCTTCCGCGGCCGGGCCGGCTCGGCGTGCTGATTGAACTAGGGCATTGCGTCCACGAGTTCTTCAACCGGAACACTTACGTCTCGCGCGATTTTTCGCAGGAGTGATGGTGCAATGTCGCGATAGGTCACCGTTGTGACTCGCCCATCGGCGTGCCGAAACTGTTTGTGCGAGCCGCGCTGACGAACCTCCACGAACCCAAGAGCTTCG
>JANLUE010001256.1:0-10974 GCA_031363325.1 Gemmataceae bacterium | reverse complement strand
AACGAGCCAGGCGAATCGCGAGCAACGAAACGCCGAAACGCCTCGTCCTCTAACACACTCGCGTGCTTGGCCCGCCAATCTCCCCAGCCAACCTGACCGAGCTTCAGGCCGCCCGACCGCGCGCATAGAATGGACAGCTACGTGGAGGGCGACTCCGGCATTCGCTATTCGCGGTTCAAAGTGTCGCTGTCGTTCGCGTACGATCAGGCGGTCACGATCCCCTATTCGACGGCTGACAACTCGGCGCTCGAGGGGAGCGACTACACGGCGAAAACCGGGACCGTGACGATCCCCCGCGGCCGACGCACGGCCTACGTCCTGGTGCCCGTCGTCGGCGACCGCGTCCACGAGCTGGACGAGAACTTCATCCTCAACCTCGGCGCAGCGTCGAACGCGTCGATCGCCGAAGGTCGTGGCGTCGGCACGATTCAGGACAACGAACCGCGACTGAGCATTAACGACGTGTGCCTGTTCGAAGGAAACAACGGCACGCGTTTGTTTGTGTTCACGGTGCGCTTGCGGTTCGCCTACAACCAGGCGGTGACCGTCGACTACGCGACCCAGGATGACTCGGCGACGGCCGGCAACGACTATCTCGCCCGCAGCGGTTCGCTCACGTTCGCGCGCGGGCAAACGACCAAGCGGATCGCGATCGTCGTCTATGCGACCACGACCCCTGAGGACGACGAGGAATTCATCGTCAACCTGAGCAACCCCAGCGACAACGCCCGAATCGATGTGGCGCAAGGTTACGGCACGATCCGGGACGATGATTCGGGAGAGGATGATTGACAGAAGGCGAGCCGGGGAGCTAACGCTCCCCGGCTCGCCATTGCGTGCCAAGGCCGGCGCACAATGGTCGCCCAGATTCAATGGAGTTCGCCAATGGAAAACGTCACGACCAATGCGGGCCAGAAGCGGGCCGTCGAGTTTCGTTACTCGCATTCGGCCGGCTTTGCGGACGCGTTACGGCAACTCGGGGCGGCGCTGGTCGTCAGCACCTATCAGGCCAACAAACTGCTCGTAGTTCGGGCGACCGACGATGGCTTGTCGATTCTGGTGCGCTCGTTCGAACGGCCGATGGGTCTGGCGATTCGAGGTGATCGCATCGCGCTTGGTACGCGCGACCAGATCTGGGAGTTCCGCGACGCGCCCGACATCGCCCGGCGGCTCGCGCCGCCGGGCCAGCACGACGCGTGCTATCTGCCGCGCTCGAGCCACGTGACGGGCGACATTGGCGTTCATGAATTGGCCTGGGTCGACGACGAATTGTGGCTGGTCAATACGCGGTTTTCCTGCCTGTGCACGTTGCACCCGGACTTCAGTTTCGTGCCGCGTTGGCGGCCGTCGTTCATCAGCGAACTGGCCGCCGAGGATCGTTGCCATTTGAACGGCCTGGCCCTGGTCGATGGCCGACCGCGGTACGTGACGGCACTCGGCGAATCGAATACGAAGGACGGCTGGCGGGCCAACAAACCCCAGGGGGGCTGTTTGATCGACATCGCGAGCGGTGAGTTCGTCGTTCGCGGCCTATCGATGCCGCACTCGCCGCGCTGGCACGAAGGTACGCTCTGGGTCCTCGAATCGGGGACGGGCCAACTCCAACATGTCGAAGCGGAACATGGCCGACGACAGACAATCGCGGACGTGCCTGGATTCGCTCGTGGCCTGGCATTGACTGGCCCGTTCGCCTGGATCGGCCTCTCGAAGATTCGCACCACGTCCGCGATGGACGGCGTGCCCTTGGCCGCGCGACGCGAGCAACTCAAGTGCGGTGTCGCCGTCGTGGACACACGCAATCGCCGGCTCGTCGGCCTCCTGGAATTCGAATCCGCGGTCGAAGAAATCTTCGACGTGCAAATTCTGCCGGGCCAACGGTTCCCGGAATTGTTCGGCTTCCAGGCCGATTCGATTCGACACACCTTCGTGGTCCCGCCGGCGCAGTCCCCTTTACTCCGCGAATCGCTTCCGGCACAATAGGCCCGCTAAGCCCACCGTGACAGGGATGTCGCATGAGTTGGTCGGGCCTCTTGGACCGCCGGGGGTTCGTGTTCGTCCTGGTTGGGCTTTGGGCCGTCGCGTATCTGCCGTTCCTCGGCACACGCGATCTACGACTTGAGGAAGGTCGGCGCGCGACGCCGGCCCGCGAGATGCTCGAGTCGGGCGACTTCGTTCGACCGACTCTGTACGGCGAGACCTACCTCAACAAGCCGCCGTTGTATTTCTGGCTCGTGGCGGCGATCGGCTCGGTACTCGGCGAAGTGACGCCGTTCGTCGTTCGCTTGCCTTCGGTCCTGGCGGCGCTCGGATGCGCGCTCCTCGCGACTCGATTCGCGTTGCCGGAACTCGATCGACGTACGCGGCACTTGGCGGGTCTGTTCACGATCGCGTCGGCGACTTTGCTCGACAAGGGCACGCTCGGAGAGATCGATCCGACGCTCACGCTCCTCGTAGCCGCGGCGTTCAAATCGGTTTGGGACGGCTATGGGCCGGATCGCCAATCGACTCGCAGTTGGCTGCAAGTTGGCCTGTGGCTCGGGCTCGCGGTGTTGTCGAAAGGCCCGGCCGGCCCGGCGATCTTCTACTTGGGTGTCGTGCCGTTCCTCGTCTGGGAGCGGCGTCTCGGTCGGTTGTTCACGGTGGGACATGCGCTCTGTATCGGGCTCGCGGCCCTGCCCGTCGCGACTTGGATCGGCTTGCTCATCGAACGCGGCGTGGTTCAGCCCAGTGAACTTGTCAACGTGTGGGTGCAGCAACTCGGCGTCGACAACGTCGCGGTGAGTCGACTGGATTGGGTCCGACGCTGGGCCGAGTTCCCGCTGCAATTGCTCGGCATGTTTATCCCCGGCGTCGTCTGGGCGGCGATCGCCCTCGTCCACCGAAAGTCAAATGCGTTGCAACGATTACTGATTTGCGCCGCGTTCGTACCTTGCGTCGCGTTCTGGCTCTATCCGGAGGCCCGCGCCCGCCATGTGATGCCGGTCGTCTTCCCGATCGCCTTACTCGGCGCGATCGAAGTGATGCGCCGGGAATCGAGTTCGCGCTGGTCCGTTCGAGCAGGCCACATGTGGAGCCTCGTGCCAGGGCTGTTTGGAATTGTCGGCTTGCTGCTGGCGCTAACTCGATTTCCGGGCCAACTCGTTCCGGCCACCGCAACATTCGTCGCGGGACTGACGTGGACGTGGTTCTCGTTGCGGCGAACGAACGCGTCAGGCGGCCCGATTGCGACGGCCATTCCCTTCGCCGGAGCGTTGCTCGCCGGCTGGATGGTGGCCAACGCCGTGCTCTTTCCCGGTCGAGCGAACCGGGCGCCGACGCGAATCGCACGCGCCGAAGTCCACATCCATCCGAACGAGGTCGTCCACACCACGCGAACGTTTCCCGTGACCGGCGAGGGGTATTACAATCTGCAATTTCATTTGGCCCATCGATTGAAGGCGGTCGATCTGATCCGACTCCGCTCGGCCGCGCCGTGTCTCGCACTCGTGACGCCGGCCGAATGCGCGGAATTGCAAGCCGAAGGCTGGTCGATTGTGGAGGTACGGCGAATCGTCGCCGCGGGTGGGCCGCCCGAGGTGCTGTTGATTCGACTCCGTGCGGCGAACGAAATCCCGTTCAATTTGAAACCGAAAGTCTAGCCCGAAGCGCTCGTTCGCCGCAAAGCGGCGAGAAGTGCATTCACCGCAAACCGGCGAACGAGTGATCGTTGGTCCAGGATCCTTGTTCACTGGTTCCTGGTCAGGCGATCGCGGCGATTTTTTGCACCAATTCCGCCAAATTCGCGACCAGCGGCACGCCGTAGCGAACGCAGACCACTTCGATGTTGCCACGACGCCAGAAGCCCAGCGGGCAGCAGACGATCAATTTGCCGCTTCGGGCCGCCAGTCCCAGTTCCAGCAGCGTGATCGGCGATTGAGTCGCGGGAGCGAAGTACATCGCAACGACGGAGGCCCGTTCGATCCCCTCGAGTTCCCAGTCCACTTGGCCGCGAAAATCGGGGTTGGTGATCGATTGTTCCCAGGTGGCGTCCCATTCGTCGCGACGGGGATTTAATATGGCGACGGGCAAATGGGCGAGAGCGCGTTCGACGGTCTCTTGCCAGAGTTCCGCCCGGCCCATTTCAATGGAACCGGCCAGGAACACGGAACGCTCGCCGGGCGCGAGATCGATTGGCTGCGGCGGTTTCAGGATGCGTGCCAACGGACGGTCCCCGAGCGGGACGATTTCACCAGTCCGGTTGATGTTCCGGGTCGGCGACGGCCCGCATGTATCGGGCCAGGAACATTTGCGTGGTCTGAATTGTTTGCCATTCCGCGAAACCGATGCGAATCTCGGAGCCGTCTTCGTTGGCCTGGATGTTCTCGGTCGCGACGGCCAGGCCCTTGTGCAGGAAGTCGAAGATTTCGGCGAGGCGGGCCGACTGCGAGGCGCTGATCTTCTGAGGAAGCGGCGGCATCTCCGTTTCGCTGCGGGCCCAGTCGTAGGCCGTCCGATCGCCCGCGCTCGTCAAAGCCCCATGCAGGTCGAAGGCGATGTCGTCGCCCGGCACGGTCCCCGGGATCATGCCGCCATCGGCCCGGGTCGCGACCGGTCGTTCGGCTTGCTTGCGGGCGGAGATTTCTTCGAGCGTTCCGAACAGGAGCATCGATCGGCCGATGTTGATCTGATCGCCCGGCCGCAGTCGGCGAATCTGGATCGGCGAGCCGTTGACGCGCGTGCCGTTGGTGCTTTCGAGGTCGGTCAGAATCACGTCGCCGTCTTCCTGCTGAACCTTGGCATGGAAGCGGCTAACGCGTTCGTCGTTCAAGCGGAGCAGGTTGCCTTCCTCGCGACCGATGGTCACCGGGATGGGCAGGTCGCGGAAGATCCGACCTTTGTCCACGCCTTCGATGACCTGGAACGTCAACGTCTTCATCAGGCTCCCCTGGCAAGCGCCACTGGCGCGGCCGCAACCCGTCTCTTCGCTTATAGCACACGAACCCCGAGTTGTGGCCCGGTGGTATCGGTTTTCAGGGTACGGCGGAACGTCTGCTCATTCTGTCCACCCACCGCTCGAATGTCAATTTCCGATTCGTCGGAATGCAACCCGGCAGGCCGCGAAACCAGGTCAGTTGCCGTTTGGCGAACTGTCGTGTCCGAAGTTGGATTTCGGCGATTGTCTCGGCCCGCGTGCGACTTCCGTCGAGGAACTCGCCGATCTCCCGGTACCCCAGGGCCTGTCCGGCCTCGCGGCCAAGGGGCATCGGGATGGCCCGAAGTTTTTTCACCTCGTCCACCCAGCCGGCCTCGAACATCGCTTCGACCCGAGCATCGATCCGGGCATAGAGTTCCGGGCGCGGCACCTCAAGGGATAGGCAAGCACCTGACCGAAATCTCGGGCGATCCGTTTCGCCCCACCAGGATTGTCGCTGCCATTCCGAAATTGGCTTCCCGGTGAGTCGGTACACTTCGAGGGCCCGCACCACTCGTCGGACATCATTCGGATGAAGCCGGGCGGCCGACGGCGGATCGACCTCCGTCAATCGGGCATGCAATTCGGCCGGCGACTTCGCCTCAAGTTCCGCGCGCAGGGCCTCGTCGGCCGGGGGGCTTTCGAACAAGCCACAGAGAAGTGCCTTCAGGTAGAACGGCGTTCCGCCAACAAAGAAGGCCGTCTTGCCGCGCGCTTCGATTTCGGCCACGGCAAGAGTCGCTCGTTCGAGCCACCAGGCCACGTTCGCCGACTCCCAGGGGTCGAGCACGTCGATCAGGTGGTGCGGCACACGTTCGCGATCAGCGAGCGTCGGCTTGGCGGTGCCGATGTCCAGGCCGCGGTAGAGAGTCATCGAATCGGCGGAGATGATCTCGGCATTCAGCGGCTCGGCCAACTCGAGCGCGAGCGCCGACTTGCCCGAACCCGTCGGGCCGGTCAGGACGAGCGCGTTCTCGAAAAGGGAAGTCACGCATCACATGGTAAGGGAGGACACGTCCAAGGTGGAATATGCAACTCAAGTCGAAGTCGGGTTCAGTCCGGTTCGCGGACGCTCGCGCCGGTCAGCGTGAACAGAAAGTCTTCGGGGTCGGTCGAATTGAGCTTGAGCGTGCCTTCGACCTTGATGCGGCCGCGCTTGACAGGCACGGACCTGCCGGCGACTTCGATGTACAGCATGCCGGCCGGCTCCGGCGTTTCGCAGAACCAACAGCCCACCGGGTACTCGATCAACATGAAGCCGCCGACTTCGAGATCCGCCGTTACGGGTTGCATGAACCCGGTCAGTGACACGCGCTTGCCATCGAGTTTTTTCAGGTGGGCGTGGAACTTTGGCCGAAACGGTTTTTCGATCGCCGTCTCGGCCAGGACCGCCCAGGGCAACGGATTCACGCCGTCCGGGCGAATCGCTGGGAGGACGGCCGCATCGAGCGTGCGGATCAACGGGCGATTCGACTTGAATGCGATGTCGCCGCGATACTTGGCGTGCTCGGAGTCCGGGAGCTTGGCGATCGCGTCGGCCGCGCTTCGGAACTCCTGGCGACGCTCGCGGGCGGGCGGAGCAGTGAACGCGAACTCGGTCACGACGCCTTCGAGGATCGCGGCCGCCGTCCGCGCGTCGCCGTGAACGTTCGCAGTTTCGCCGAGCAACCAGAGCAACCGGGCGTCGCCTGGGAGCCAGAGCGCGAGTTGTTGCACAATCGCAACGGCATCGGCCGGAAGTTTCTTGCGCGCATCGGGTTCTTTGAGGTCGACGCCGAACAGATCGTCGAGCGTCGATGCGTTCTTGGGATCCCGCAAGCGCATGCGAACGAGCTTGAGGTGCGCTTCCTCGAACGACTTCCAACGAGCCGGCGCGAGTCGGACGGCTTCGGTCAGCGCTCGGGCGGCTTCGTTCAAGTCCCCCTGGGCCTGCCAGGCGGTGCCGAGGTTGGCCGCGAGGCGGAAGTGTTCGGGGTTGGCCCGGACGGCGGGTCGAAGCACCTCGATGGCCTTCCCCGGTCGGCCAAGTCGAACGAGGATGGCCCCGAGGTCGGCGGACTCGTCGGCCGTCAGCGTTCGCTTCTTCGCGAGCGATTCGAGGTTGCTGGCGGATTCTTCGTACTGTTCGCGAAGCAGGTGGAGTGGGTTGCCGGGGGCGGGCGGCACGCCGATCAACCGAAGGCCGCGATGATCGACCAGAAACCCACGCCACTGGCTGGGCAACTCGGCCGGTACTTCGGCCGAGTAGTGCAGCCCGGCCTGCGCGCGAACGGCGAGGGCGGCGAACACCATCAGGGATCGGAGCGGAAGTTGCACAGCGATATGATACCGTTGAGCGAGCACCGTGCCGACCCCGGACCTCGGTTGATCACCGCGAGGCCAACGTAATAGACTACACGTCTCTCCATCCCGCTGCCGGAGCCGCGATGTTGCGACCCATTTCCCTGGCCGTTCTCATTCTCTTGCCCCTTGGCCTTTGCGCCGACGATGGCGTCCTGCCACGAGGGGCCGATGGCAAGCCGCTCAATCTGGACTTCGAGACCGGCACCCTCAAGGACTGGACCGCGACCGGGGACGCGTTCACCGGCCAGCCGATCAAGGGGGACACCGTCAATCCGCGCCGTGGCGACAGTTACAGCCAACATCAGGGGCAATATTGGATCGGCGGGTTCGAGAAGCTCGGCGATAAGCCGATCGGGACGCTCACGAGCGTGCCGTTCAAGGTGACGCATCGCTGGGCGAGCTTCCTGGTCGGTGGTGGGCCGTGGCCGGAGACGCGCGTCGAACTTCTTTCGAGTGGCGAAGTCTTCTTCAAAACGTCCGGGCTCGAAGCGGAAGATTTGCGCCGCGAGGTGATCGACCTCATCAAGTACTCGGGCAAGGAAATTCAGGTTCGCATCGTCGATCAACACACCGGCCACTGGGGGCACTTCAATTTCGACGACTTCCGGTTCCACGAAAAGAAGCCCGACTTCCCGGCCCGGCCGAAGAAGGAATCGGCCGCGCCGGTCGATGTGGTCAAGAACGCGGGCCTGACGCCGGAACAGGCGGCCGCTGCCATGACCGTCCCGCCGGAGTTCGCGGTCACGCTGTTCGCTGGCGAGCCCGATGTGCATCAGCCGATCGGCTTCTGCATCGATGATCGCGGTCGACTGTGGGTGGCCGAGGCGTTCTGCTATCCGAAGCGCTTGCCGTTCGATGGGCCGTTACTGCCGGAGGCCGAGCGCAAGAAAGGTGACCGCATTCTGATCTTCGAGGACACGGACGGCGACGGTAAATTCGACAAGAAGACCGTCTTCATCGAAGGTTTGAATCTGGTCAGCGGGCTCGAGATCGGATTTGGCGGCCTGTGGGTCGGTGCGGCCCCGTACTTCTACTTCATTCCAATTCTCGCCGACGATAAGCCTGGCGAGATCAAAGTGTTACTGGACGGCTGGGACGCGGTCTCGGACACGCACGAGACGTTGAACTCGTTCGTCTGGGGACCGGACGGCTGGCTCTACGGTTGTCACGGCGTGTTCACACGCAGCCGGGTCGGCAAGCCGGGCACGCCGGACAAGGACCGCGTGCCGCTCAACTGTGGCATCTGGCGCTATCATCCGACCAAACACCTGTTCGAAATCTTCTCCGAAGGAACGAGCAACCCCTGGGGGCTCGATTACAACGAGCACGGCGAATTCTTCATTGAAGCGTGTGTGATCCCGCACTGCTTCCACATGATCCAGGGCGGTCGTTATCTGCGTCAAGCGGGCCAACATTTCAATCCGTACACGTATGCCGATATTGGTACAATCGCCGACCACTTGCATTATCTTGGCGCGACGCCGCACGGCGGGAATAATCGCAGCGACACGGCCGGCGGGGGCCACGCCCATTGCGGCCTGATGTGCTACCTCGGCGGCACCTGGCCGAAGCAGTATCACGGCCAACTGTTCATGGGCAACATCCACGGCAAGCGCATCAACATGGACATCCTGAAGCCGAAGGGCAGCGGCTACGTCGCCAGCCACGGCCCGGACTTCCTGAAAGCGAACGACGAATGGGCCCGGTTCATCAACTTGAAATATGGTCCCGACGGCAACGTGTACCTGATCGACTGGTACGACAAACAAGCCTGCCATCGCAACGAGCCCGAAATCTGGGACCGCACCAACGGCCGCATCTACAAGATCAGCCTGCGCGGCTCGAAGAAGGTGACCGGCATTAATTTGCAAAAATGCACGGACGAGGAGTTGGTGAAGTATCAGTTACACGAGAACGAATGGTACGTACGACATGCGCGGCGGATCTTGCAGGAGCGATATCACAACAACCTCGGCGAAAAACCAGGCCGAGC
Organism: Gemmataceae bacterium; assembly: GCA_031363325.1. Taxonomy (GTDB): domain Bacteria; phylum Planctomycetota; class Planctomycetia; order Gemmatales; family Gemmataceae; genus SIAJ01. Next base: position 1,687 of record JANLUE010001256.1, on the reverse strand, counting down.
GCTAGGAGACAAAGTTTCGCCGGAAGCGATTTCACTTATGCTTGAGCTATCAAATGTTTTTGAGGAACAAACAGACCCGTTGAAGAGATTACGGCTGTTCTGGGCAGGTGAAGCAATCGGATATTCGGCCGAGTTTCGAGAGAAACTGTCGAAGGATTCGTCAGCACGATTGAGAGCGTGGGCGCATCGCGACACGCTTCAGGGATTCGCCGATTATGGCTCGGAAAAAGACCTTGCCCAGGTTTCGGACTCGGCCAGCAAAGACGAATCACCGCTCGTGCGTCGAGAGATTGCGTCGCGAATGACGAGAGTCAAGTTGAAGCATCGGACTGAAATCTTAAAGGGTCTCCTCTCACACCCTGAAGACGCCACCGACCAAAACCTCCCGTTCCTCTACTGGTACGCCCTCGAACCGCTCGCGGGCGAAGACCCAAAGGCCGCGTTGGAACTTGCGGTCAATGGCAAGATTCCGATGCTGCTCGAATTCACCGCCCGGCGGATCGCGACGACCGCCGCGAAGGAACAGAACGAGCTGTTGGCCGGCACGTTGACGAAGCTGGCCGACGAGAAGCGGACGGACGCGGTTCTGCTCGTCCTGCGAGGCATGAACGAAGGGTTCCGCGGCCGCAAGAACGTGCCGGCCCCGACCGACTGGCGGGCGAAGGCCGACCGGCTCGAAACGATCGCGAACGGCGACATTCGCTCGCTCGCCAAGTCCGTGTCGATTTCGTTCGGCGACGAGAAGGCATTCGCCGAGGTGCGGGCGATCCTGGCCGACACGGCCGCGCCCGTCCCCGATCGCCAGGCCGCCCTGGTCGCGCTGCTCAACGGTGGCGACAAGAAACTCGCCCCCCTCCTGCAGAAGCTCGTCGGCGAGCCGGCCCTGCGTGGCCCGGCGATCCGGGCGCTCGCCGGTTACGACGATCCTCGCACGCCGGGCGTGTTGCTCGAACACTGGAAGTCGCTCAAGACGGCCGAGGTTCGCGACGCCCTGAACACCTTCGCCGCCCGATCGACGTATGCGAATGCGTTGCTCGATGCCGTCGCCGACAAAAAGGTTCAGTCGACCGACATCTCGGCCGACGTGATCCGGGCGATGCGCAACCTGCCGGACAAGTCGGTCGCCGAAAAGATCGGCAAGGTCTGGGGGGCGGTTCGCGACACGCCGGTCGACCGGGCCAAACTCATCGGCCAGTGGAAGAACGCCCTCTCGGTCAAGACCGCGAACTACGACCTGATGCTCGGCCGGGCGCTCTATGCCAAGACCTGCCAGCAGTGTCACATTCTCTACGGCGTCGGCGGCAAGGTCGGACCGGACATCACCGGCTCGAACCGTTCGAACATCGACTACCTGCTCGAAAACGTGTTCGACCCGAGCGCCGTCATCCCGAAGGACTATGCCCAGACGGTACTGAGCCTGAACAATGGCCGCGTGATCACGGGCATCGTGAAAGGCGATAACGGCGTGGCCTACACGGTCCAGACGCCGAACGAAGTGTTGACGATCAGCAAGAGCGACGTCGATGAACTGAAGCCGAGCGCCCTCTCGCTGATGCCGGACGACCAGATGAAGCCGTTCAGCGACAAGGAAGTGCGTTCACTGTTCGCGTACCTGCGCTTCAATCAACAGGTACCGATGCTCGCGACCCCCGAGAACGCCAAGGACTTCTTCAACGGCAAGGACCTG
>JANLUE010001246.1:0-2033 GCA_031363325.1 Gemmataceae bacterium | reverse complement strand
CACCTGGCGGATCGCTTCGGCGTCCGCGTGAATGCGGCGACAGTCGATTGTCTTCGGGTCGAGGATGAGCGGGGCTGGCATACGAGTCCGTTAGCCGAGTAACTCGGCCACTTGTTCGAGGTCGGTGAGCAAGGCATCGGGGCGAAACTGCGGGTCCTTGAGTTGATCGCCGGTCGCGACCAGGGAAGCCCGGTCTCCAGCGAAGAGGGCCGTCTTCATGCCCCATTTCTTAGCGGGGCCGATGTCGCGCGGCAGGCTGGACCCGACGTGCAGAATCTCTTCGGGCTCGATGCCCCTGGCGCCGAGCGTCTCGATGGCCGCGCTGAACAGCGTGTCCGATGGCTTCCGGGCCCGCTTCTCGTTCGAGAGGAAGCGATGCGTTGTTGGCATCAGGACATCGAGCGTCGAGGCGGCGTTCTGTTTGGCGAGCGCCCGGCTCAGTTGCACGGCCGTGAAGCATTGCCCGTCCGTCAACAGCCCCTGGACGATGCCGCGCTCGGCCACGCCGGTGATCGCGTTCGCCACCTGATCGTAGCACCCGGTTCCCTGCAGGTTGGCGTGAAAGAAATAGGCGATCTTCCGCGAGTAATCGTTCAACGAGCCGTAGAACCCGGCGTCGAACTGATACTCCTTCTGGAACAATTTCTTGACGATCGCTTCCCAAATCTTCTCGCTCAGCAACTCGGGGTACTTCTCGCCGGGCGACGGCGCGAGCCGATGTTCGTCGAGCACCTTGCGATAAATCTCACGCATGTACTCGGACGGCTGGCCCGGCTTCCGGCTCATCGACCCCCACATCTTGAATTCGTGGATCGTCTTGTCGAGGGCGACGTTCATCATGAGGTCGTTGGCGACCTCGAACTTCAGGTCCCCTTCCGGGATCGCGAGCAGCGTGCCGTACACGGTCCACAGGACGGCGCGAATGCCCCCAAGCTCCGGCACGTGAGCGCGGACCTTCGGCGGGTCGGCCTTCGGCGGGGCCGGCCACGTCTGACCCCGGACATCGAGGTGGCGCGCGTATTCGTCGAGATTCAGGGGCATGGAGTCAGGCTATCAGCGATCCGGGGATTTGTCGATTGCGTCTCGAGCGCTGGCGGATTATCGTTTCACCGGCGGCGTTATCGACCATCAGTTTGATCGTGTCATTGGCTTGCCCCAAGTCGTAGACCAGGCGAGCCGGGGGGCGTTAGCCCCTCGGGTGAACGCTGAGCGACAAACTGCTTGTTCAGGCCTGATCCGGCAGTCTTTTTTGTCACCCGGGGTTCACCCGGGGGACTAACGTCCCCCGGCTCGCCTGGTCAACGACGTGGGGCAAGCAATCTGGCATTCTCAACCTCCGCCGCGCGGCTATATAACGCTTATTTCAATTTCTTCGCCGCGTCGATCGCCTTGAGATACGCCTGAGCGACGCGCTGGGTTGGCGAAGGGGTCGGGAACGGCGGGGCGTCCATCGCTTGCCTGAAGTGATGCGCGGCCCGGATCGTGTCGCCGAACTCCAGGTAGGTCACGCCGAGCCGGACGTGCGTGTCGATTCGGCTGTTCACGTGCCCGATGAACTGGCCGAGGTTCACGATCGACGTGAAGGCTTGAAACGCCTGCACAACCGATGGGACCGGTTCGTGGATGACCCGCGAGATCGCCTTTTGAAACCCGATCTGTTGACCGTTCAGAATCTGCGGGTCGGCGATGTTCGGCACGCCCTTCGGATAGGTCAAGTCGACGAAGCGGTTGTACGCGAGGAGTGCTTCCTGAGCCTCGCGGGTTTGGGCCGAGGCCGCGACCTCGAACTGTCCGAGGGCTAATGCGATCGCCTGGCGCAGGCTGCGGAAGTGCGCGGCCGGGTCGGAATCGTAGGGGCTGCGTGGCGGGTTCGCGCGGTTCAACTGGTTGGCGGCCCGGATGCGCACCATTTGATACTCGCGGCGAACGGCCGGGTCCGACGTGACGGCCAGCCCGTCGTCCGAATCGATCGTGTCGAGAATCTGTGCCGCCTCTTCAATCCGGCCGGCGTACATCATGAGTTCGATCAACTC
>JANLUE010000753.1:0-5476 GCA_031363325.1 Gemmataceae bacterium | reverse complement strand
GGCGAAGCACGGCCGACGCTTCGCACCCGACCCGGCCAGCGCTTCGAGTTGCACGATCGGCGGGATGATCGCGACGGACGCGTCCGGGGCACGGGCGGCCGTCCACGGGACGACGCGCGATCACGTCAATCGACTGCGGGTGATCTGGGATGATTCGACCGTCGACGATCTCGGTCGAAACGCGCCCGGCCCGCCGCTGGCCCGCACCGCCGAGATTCAAGCGGGCGTCGAGGAACTCGTGCGCGGGAACGCGGAATTGATTGGTGCGTATCGACCCAAGGCACCGCTCAATCGTTGTGGCTATCGATTGCACGATGGGCCGAACCTGTTGAAGCAAGTGGTCGGCTCCGAGGGCACGCTCGCGTTCGTGACCGAGGCGACGTTGCGGACGATCCCGCTCGCCGGTGGTCGGGCGGCCGTCGCACTCGGGTTCGCGACCGTGGAAGACGCGCTGCACGCGGCCCGGCTGGCCCGTGAACTTTGGCCGGCCGCGTGCGAATTGCTCGATCGCCGACTGATCTCGCTCGCCCGCGCCCAATCGCCGGACGCCGCGACCGTGGTTCCAGCAGAAACCGAAGCGGCCCTTCTCATCGAATTCGAACGTGACACGCCAACGGCCGCCCGCGACGCCGTCCGCGACCTGATCGACACGGTGCAACACGTCCATCATCTCGCCGTGTTCGCCGTGCCCGCCTACGACGCGAAGGCGGTCGACGACCTTTGGGCGATTCGCGCGAACGCCCTGCCGGCCCTGTACGCGATCGGTCGTGGCGCTCGGCCGCTCGCGTTCGTCGAAGACATCGGCGTTCACCCCGACGACTTGCCGGAGTTCGTGACGCGGGCCAAGGCCGTCCTCCAAAAATTCGAAGTATCCGCGACGTTCCTGATCCACGCCGCTACTGGCCAGGTTCATCTGCGACCGTTCCTCGACCTCGATCGACCGGACGACGCGGCGAAGCTTTGGCCGCTCGCCGAGCAACTGCACACGCTGGCGATCGACCTGGGGGGAACGATCAGCGCTCAACACGGCGTCGGCCTCGCCCGCACGCCGTGGGTCGAGAAACAGTATGGCCGACTGTTCCCGGTGCTCCGCGAGTTGAAGCGCGTCTTCGATCCACGCGGCATCTTGAACCCCGGCAAGATCGTTGGCCCGGACCCGAGTCGACCCGCTTGGCCGTTGCGGCCGAGCCCCGTCGAGCCGGCCGCGTTCAAGTCCCTCCTCGTCTGGCAGCCCGAAGAAATGCCGCGCGCGATGGCCGCGTGCAACGGCTGCGGCGCGTGCCGAACGGCCGGGCCGAAACAACGCATGTGCCCGGTGTTTCGCACGAGCCACGTCGAAGACGCTTCGCCTCGGGCCAAGGTGAATCTGTTCCGCAGTGTGCTCGAAAGCGATCACGCGACGCTCGGGACCGAAGCCGTCCGGGCCGTCGCTGATCTGTGCGTCAATTGCCGGATGTGCGCATCGGAATGTCCCGGCAAGGCGGACATTCCGAAGTTGATGCTCGAAGCGAAGGCGGCGAACCACGCGGCCCGGGGGCTAACACGCTCGGCCTGGTTCCAGGCCCGCGTCGACGGGCTCGCCTCGCTCGGCAGCAAGTTTTCGATTACTTCCAACTTCTTGCTCGCCCGGCCGAGCGTTCGCTGGCTCGCGGAGAAGATCGTGGGCCTGTCGCGGCGGCGAACCTTGCCGGCCTTTTCGTTCCGCACGTTCCTCGGTCGAGCTCGGCGGCGCGGGCTCACGAAGCGACCCGAGGACGGGCCGGCCGTCGCCTACTTCGTCGACACGTACGCCAACGTGTTCGATCCGACGATTGCCGAAGCCACGGTCGCGGTCCTTCGCCACAACGGACTGCCGGTCTACGTGCCTCGTCAACGCGGCACGGGCGCGACGGCCCTCGCTCAAGGCGATGTGGACGTGGCCCGCGAACGGCTCGCCTACAACTTGAAGAGCCTTGCCGAATGCGCCCGCGCCGGCGATACGATCGTGTGTTCCGAACCGACGGCCGCCCTTTTCTTCCGTGTGGATGCCTTCGGCCTGTCGGCCGACCCGGACGTGAAACTCGTCGCCGACAACACGGTCGAACTTTCGGCGTTTCTCTGGTCGTTACACGTTCAGGAACGCTTGAAGACCGACTTCAAGCCGTTGAATCTCGCGGTTGGACATCATGTGCCCTGCCACGTGAAAGCGCTCGGGCCGGGCATCGCGGGGCCGCGCTTGCTCGAGTTGATCCCGGAACTCCGGCTCAACAAGATCGACCGGGGCTGTTCCGGCATGGCCGGCACCTGGGGGCTGATGACGAAGAACTACACGAACTCGATCGAGGCCGGTCGGCCGATGCTCGACGAGTTGAGTCGGCCGTACCAGAATTACGGGTCGGCTGAGTGTTCCGCGTGTCGACTCCAGATGATGGAAGGCACTCGCAAGCGGGCGTTGCACCCGGTGCAATATCTGGCGTTGGCTTATGGCCTGATGCCCGGCCTCGCCGACCGACTGCGCCGCCCGATCCGCGAGCGAGTCTCGTCATGAAGGTTACGGTTCAACTGTTCGCGCGCTTCCGCGAAGCGATCGGTGCCGATAGAATTGACGTGACCGTCGCCGGCGAGCGCGTCGCCGACTTGAAGCTCGCGCTCGCCTCTCGCCAGCCCGAACAGCAGAGCCTGATCGCCGCGTCGGCCGTGGCCGTGAATGGCGAATACGCGGCGAACTCGGTTTGCCTAACGGCGGCGGACGAAGTGGCCTTGATCCCGCCCGTGAGCGGTGGATCGGTTTGAAGAAATGACCTCCCTCACGCGAGAACCGATCGACGACGCTCGCCTGACCGAATTGGTTCGTCGGCCGAATTGCGGGGCGATCCTGACGTTTCTCGGCACCGTTCGCGACCTGACCGGCGACGAAGTGACCGTGGCCCTGGACTATGAGGCGTATGGCCCGATGGCGGAAGCCAAGCTGGCCGAGATCGAGGCCGACGTGCGAGCGCGCTGGGCGATCGGGGAGGTGGCGATGGTGCATCGACTCGGCCGCCTAACGGTCGGCGATGTTAGTGTCGCGGTCGCGGTCAGTTCGCCCCACCGGGCCGACGCCTTCGCCGCCTGCCGGCATGCGATCGATCGATTGAAGGAATTGGTTCCCATCTGGAAGCGTGAGAACTGGGCCGACGGCCGAACCGAATGGGTCCATCCAGGAAATGTGGAGTGCGGAATGCGGAGTGCGGAGTGAAGAGAGACTTGCCACTATCGATCGGACGCGAAGGAGATGGGGTTTTCACTCCGCATTCCGCACTCCGCACTCCGCACTTAAGTGATCAATTTGGCCGTACCCACAACAACCTGCGGATCTCGGTCACGGATCGGTGCAATCTGCGGTGCACCTATTGCATGCCCGAGGAAGTGACGTTTCGGCCGAAGGACGAACTGCTGACGTTCGAGGAGATTACTCACTTCGTTCGCGTGGCCGCCCCCCTGGGGGTCAACAAGGTTCGACTGACGGGCGGCGAGCCGCTCATGCGCCGGGACCTTCACAAGCTCGCGGCCATGTTGTTGAACATCCCCGGCATTGACGACGTTGGCCTCACGACGAACGGTATCCTGTTGGCCGGTCAGGCGAAGGCCCTGCGCGAGGCGGGCCTGCAACGCTTGAACGTCAGCCTCGATACACTCGACGCGGGGCGGTTCCGCGAACTCACACGTCGAGATGGCCTCGAACGGGTGATCGAAGGGCTGATGGTCGCCAAGGCGGTCGGCTTCAAGCCGATCAAGGTGAACGCCGTCTGCATTCGCGGGTTCACCGATCTCGACGCGATTCCGCTCGCCCGGTTCGGCCGCGAACACGGCTTCGAGATGCGGTTCATCGAGTACATGCCGATCGGTGCCGATGCGTGGGAGCGCGACAAGGTGTTCCCGGCGAGCGAACTCCTCGAACTGCTCGAAGCCGAGTTTGGCCCGCTCGTGCCGGCCCCGGACTACGACCCTCGGGCACCGGCCATGGATTTCGACTACGCCGATGGCGGCGGCCGAATCGGCATCATCGCCTCGGTGACTCGGCCCTTCTGCCGGACCTGCAATCGACTTCGCCTGACCGCCGATGGCAAAGTTCGCAACTGCCTATTCGCACTGGACGAAGCGGACGTGAAGCCGTTCTTACGCGAACGAAGCGACGATGCGGGGCTGGCGGAAGTGATTCGCCGCAACGTGTGGGAGAAGTGGGAAGGCCACGAAATCAACTCGGCCCGGTTCGTGAAGCCGGGCCGGACGATGCACACCATCGGAGGCTGAGCGATTCGCACAGCATTGAGTTGTCATTTGCTCCCCTCCGCCGCGGCCACCACCTTTCGGCCCCGCAAGCGTTGCAACAATGGGTAGGCGAGCGGAGCGGCGTCAGCCGCCCGATGAACCCCCAGCGACTCAAATCAAGTCACTGGAAAAATTCGAGTCGCGCTTTGATTGATGGCCAATGTAGCTGTCTAATCCACGGGGTGCAGCCGGTCTGCCGACACGGAGATTACCGACTTGGGGGCGGTTCGGGTGCGGCTTGGCCGTCATTAATGGCCGCGCAAGCTACTGGAGCGTATCCCGAGCCTTGCTAAAGGGAACCCAGGATGCCGCTCCATGGAAGGTACAGTTACTCGGCCGGAGGCCGATCGACCAGCGTCGGACGACTTGGCCCACCAAGTTCGTCAGGAGTGCGAGTCGCTCGTCGACTGGTGTCGGTCCTGCGCCGATCGGTTCGCACGCTTTGAAGATGGGTTGTGGACGCGGGTGATGCGGTTGGCCTGCGTGCTGGTTCGGCTCTTCTTGGCCGCTCGACGCGAGCGGTCGGATTTGCGGCCGCATTTGGCGGACGGCCGGTATCGGCTGGGCGATCCCGACGCCCAACGGCAGTTGCAAACGCGTTTTGGCGAAGTGACGTATGCCCGCCGGTACCTCATCCGCCGCGCCGGCGGCGCGGGCTACCATCCGCTGGATGCGGAACTGGGCCTGAGCCGCGATGGCTTTTCGCCGTGGGTGATTCAGTTCCTCTGTCGGCTGGCGACGCGCTTGAGTTACGCCGCGAGTCGGAAGGTCTGCCGCTCGGTGTTCGGCTGGTCGCCCTCGACCGAAGTGATCGAGGAGTGGGTGCTGGGGTTGGGTCATCACGCGCAGCCGTTCGCGCAGCAGCAGGCGGCTCCGGCGAACGACGGCGAGGTGTTGGTGATCGAAGTGGACGGCAAGTGTCCGCCCACGGCGACCGAAGCGGAGTTGCGCAAGCGACGCGGTCCGCGGTCGCCGACGAAGTGCGACTGTGGTTGCCAGCGGCATCGCGGGCAAGCGAAGCGGCAGCGGCGTGGGAGCAAGAAACGCCGGAAAAAAAGCGACAAAAGCAAGAACGGCCAGGAAGTGACGGTCGTGGTGATGTACACGCTTCGGCGCGGCGCGGATGGCCGTTGGTGATCTCGGACGACGCGGCGGTGTACGGTTCGTTCACGCAGGCGCAAAAGTG
>JANLUE010001225.1:0-2284 GCA_031363325.1 Gemmataceae bacterium | reverse complement strand
GACGAGCCGATCGGCGGCCCGACCGCCCATCGCATAGACGAGTCGGGCTTCGAGTTCGCTTCGAGAGAGGTCGATGCGATCTTCGTTCACTTCGTAAAGCGTCAGGCCGGCGGCCTGGCCGCGCGCCAGCACCGAGATTTTCCAGATCGGGTCGGCCTTCGGCTCCAACCACGCTGTGAGGGCATGGCCCGCTTCGTGGTAGGCCGTGCGACGCTTCTCGTCCGGCGTGTGCGTGCCTTCGCGACGAGCACCCAGCAGAATTCGCTCGGCCGCCTTGTCGAAGTCGGTGTTGTCGATCCGCTCCTTGCCTTCGCGGGCCGCATAGATGGCCGCCTCGTTGGCGAGGTTGCGGAGGTCGGCGCCACTCATCCCGTAGGCCTTTTTGGCGATGCGTTGCAGGTCGATCTCGTCGGCCAAGGGCTTACCGCGCACGTGCACCTTCAGAATTTCGAGTCGGCCCGAAACGGTAGGCCGATCGACGGTGACGTGCCGATCGAATCGACCGGGGCGGAGCAACGCGGCGTCGAGTACGTCGGGCCGATTCGTCGCGGCCATCACGATGACCGATTCGTTCGGCAGGAAACCGTCCATTTCGCCGAGGATTTGGTTAAGCGTTTGTTCGCGTTCATCCGACCCGCCGCCGACGCCGGCCCCCCGCATTCGACCAACCGCATCGATTTCGTCGATGAAGATGAGACAGGGGGCACTTTCCTTCGCCGTGCGGAACAGGTCGCGGACGCGGCTCGCGCCGACGCCGACGAACATTTGAATGAATTCCGATCCGTTGATGCTAAAGAACGGCACCCCCGCCTCTCCAGCGACCGCTCGGGCGAGCAATGTTTTCCCCGTACCCGGAGGGCCGACGAGCAAGACCCCCTTGGGAACCTGAGCACCAAGGCGCACGAACTTTTCCGGGTTCTTCAGGAACTCGACGATCTCTTCAAGCTCGCGTTTGGCGTTGTCCATGCCAGCCACATCGGTGAAGCCGGTGCGGTTCATCGCCTTGTCGATTCGCCGGGCCGTGCTCTTCACGAACGAACTCGCGAACCCGCCGCCCATCGGATCGCGGATGCGCGGGAACAGAAACAAGAACAGCACCACGAGCAAAATCAGCGGCAACAGCCCGTAGACCACAGGCCCGACCCACTGGCCCTGATCTTCCTCGGTCATGACTTCGACTGGCTTCTTATCTTTCTTCGCGATCGCTTCCTTGTTGACGGCCAGGTCGGGGGCGATCACCGATTCGACCAGGAACTTGTCCTGGTCGGCGATCTTTGGCAGGACAGTGGCGAACTTGCCGGAGTTGAGCGCGAGGTCCTTCAGGCTGGCGTCGTCCGGCGCACGCACTTCGCCGGTGACCTTGGTCCCGCCGATCACGTTCAACTTGGAGATTTGCCCCTTGGCCGCGAGGTCGAGGAACTGGTTGTAGGCGATCTGCTTCGGCCCTTGCGAGAAGACCACGAACGCGAAAAAGGCGACGAACAACAACGCCGCGCCAATGAACAGGCCGGCGAACAGCGTACCGGGCCGACGCGCGGCCGGCGTCTCCGGGGGCTTTCCGGTCGGGTTTGGCGTAGGCGTCGTGGGCGTCTTCTCGGGGTCACTCAAGGCAGGGGCTCGACTTGGGGGTGTGCGGCGGCCATTTCATTTTAGGCGCGGCGGGGAATTGCTCAATTGCCGCGTACGCCTCCTGGGAATGGCGATCCCTTTGCGGGCTCACTTCGGGTCGAGACGAGGAAAGGTGAGTGAATCCCGCTACCGATCGCCCGACCCCACCGTCGCCGGCGTCAACTTGAGCCCGATGCCCAACGTTCGATCGCTCTTGGCCAACAGCGCCCAGGGGGTGTTCGGGTGTTGCTTGGCGATCTCGGCGAGGGACTTTTTCGCCTCGGTGTACATTTCCTTGTACTCGCCGGGCGTGGACTTATCGAGCGCCTGCTCGGCCGACAGCCGGTAGCCGTTCTCGCCGGGCTTGAGGTCCGGGAACTTTCCGCCGCGAACGTTGGCCATCGCCAGGTTGTACTGGTTCACATAGCAGATTCGCAGTTTGAGCTGCGCGATCACATAGTCGTAGTGGGCCTGCCAGCGCTTCGGTTGCTTGTCCTTCATGTCGGCGAACTCGTCGAGTTCGCCCTTGGCGTCGCGCAAGATTGCCTCGACCCGGGCCGGCACTTCCTGGCTCTTTTTCAAGTCCTCTTTTTCCTTGTCTGTGTTCTCGGCGTTGAACGATACTTTCAAATTGTTGCCGCCCGCGCCTTGCTGACCGCGCATCGCCTGGACGGCC
>JANLUE010000752.1:0-2627 GCA_031363325.1 Gemmataceae bacterium | reverse complement strand
GGCGACTTCTATCGAGCCATCGCGACCGGCGGGCCGCCGCCGATTCCGTACGCGGAGATTCGCCGAGTGACGGCCATCATGGATTCGATTTTCGCCGCATGTCGTCGGGCCGATGCGGCCGGAGTTCCGGCGTGATTGCCTTCGTCACCGGGGGGACCGGGTTTCTCGGCAAGCCGCTCGTCCGCCAATTGTTGGCGGGCGGAGCGGAAGTGCGTTGTTTGGTGCGGGCCGGCCACAATCGATCGATGCTGGTCGATGGCTTGCCTCACGATCAGGCCGATCGCCTCGTGGCCGTCGCGGGTAGCCTGGAACGACCCGATTCGTACTCGGCGGCATTGGCTGGTTGCGACGTGCTGTATCACGTCGCGGCCGGAATGCGCGGCAGCGTGGCGGGACTGTTTCTCAGCAATGTTGTTGGCACCCGATGGCTGATTGAGCGCGTTGCTCGGGCCAACGTGAATCGCTTGGTCGTGGTGAGTTCCATCGCGGTTCATGGCGTCTCGCCGCTGCCGCGCAATAGTGTTGTGGACGAATCGTGCCCACTCGATCCGGAGCCGCATCGACGCGACCCGTACACCTACAGCAAGGTTGAACAAGAGCATGTGGTGTGGGCCGCCCATCGCAAGGGCGACGTGTCGGCCGTCGTCGTACGTCCAAGCGTGATTTATGGCCCGGGCCGCGATTGTGTGACTTCGCGCGTCGGACTGCCGATTGGTGGCTGGCTCGTCAAGATGGGCGATCAACGTTTGCCGTACACCTTCGTTCACAACTGTGCGACCGCTGTTCGAGTGGCCGGAACGGTGCCGGGCATTGAAGGCGAATCGTTCAATGTGATCGACGATTCGCCGCCGACGGGCAGCCAACTGCTTCGGCAGTGCCGCTCGCACGGCAAACGAGTGCGCGTCATACGGATGCCGAGTCGGGCGATTCAGCCGATGTCGCGACTCTGCGAGTGGTATCATGGCTGGTCGAGCGGACAATTGCCGGCCGTGCTGACGCCTTACAAGAGTGCCGCCCAGTGGAAGCCGCTGCGGTATTCCAACGCCAAAGCGAAGCGAGTGCTCGGCTGGCGACCCGATGTCGGCTTCGACGAAGGACTGCGGCGAACGCTTGACTCAAGTATTGGTGAAGCCTGAACGATGCGAATACTCTTTCTCAGCACCGTCTATCCTCGGCCGTACACGCGAACGCTCGGTGTCTATTGCCGCGCCCTGTGTCGGGGCCTGGTGAGTCGGCATGCGGTTCGGGTCGTCGCGCCGGTGAATTGGCCCGAACGTTTCAAACAGGGGCGGCTCGCGGATGGGCCCGGAACGGAAGGTGCGGACGCGGAGATTTCGGTTTCCTATCCGACGCACTACTACCCCCCCAAAGTTGGCCGGTCTCGATACGGGTCGTTTCTCTGGTGGTCGATCCGTGGCCACGTTCGGCGCGTACTGAATTCGTTTCGGCCCGATTGCGTGCTGAGCTATTGGCTGCACCCGGATGGCGAGGCGGCGATTCGAGCGGCCCGAGTTCACGGCGTTCCGTCGGCCGTGATCGTTGGCGGGTCGGACGCACTTTTGCTCCCGAAGGACCCGAAACGGCGACGAAGAATCGTCGCCGTCCTGCAACAGGCGGACGCACTGATCACTGTGAGCGAAGGCTTGAAGCAGGCGATTGTGGAATTGGGTGCGGCCGCGGACAAAGTGCACGTGATTTATCAAGGCATTGATCGTTCAATCTTTCACCCAGGCGAGCGCGGCGACGTTCGAAAAAAGCTCGGGCTCGACGCGAAGAGACCAGTGCTGGTTTGGGTCGGCGGAATGGTGCCGGTCAAGGGCCTCGATGTTCTGCTCGCGGCCGGGAAGCGCTTGAAGGACCGGGGGAACGAATTCCAACTCGCCTTGATCGGCGATGGCCCGCTTCGCTCGCGTCTGGAAGCCCAGGCCGAATCACTTGGACTCAAGCCCAACGTTCGCTTCGTCGGCGGCCTGGCCCATGCCGAACTTGCCGACTGGTATCGGGCCGCGGATTTGACCGTGTTATCCAGCCACTCCGAGGGCATTCCAAACGTCCTGCGCGAGTCGGTCGCTTGCGGGACGCCGTTTGTGGCGACTCGGGTGGGCGACATCGCCGAATTGTTCCCGGATGTCGCCGCTGAACTCGTCCCCCCGAACGATGCCGATGCCTTGGCGGCCGCACTCGAACGAAACATTCGTGTTCGACCGACGCTGCCGCGCCTGAATGGCCCAACGAGTTGGAACGAGTACGCCGAAGCCGTGGCCGACGTGCTGGGGAGCCTGAAGACTTCGCCCGAATCGGCAACGGCCGAACTCGCTTCGACCCCGCGATGACCGTCACAACCAAAACATCAATGTATTCCAAACCGAATCCGGCGAACCGACTCGAAGGCCGCGACATCGTGTGCTTTAGCCACGATTGGACCGGCGACCCGTTGTCCAAGACGCACCTGATGCGGCTCTTGGCCAAGAACAACCGCGTCCTCTGGGTCAACTCGATCGGCTACCGCGCCCCGACGGCTTCCAAAGCCGACGTTCGCCGGGCGTTCAAGAAACTGGCGGCCGCGACCGAGCCGCTCCGCGAGTGCGAACCGAACTTGTTCGTCCTGAGCCCCCTGGCCATTCCCG
>JANLUE010001224.1:0-8298 GCA_031363325.1 Gemmataceae bacterium | reverse complement strand
CGTCGACGAAGGCATTCCAGCTCATCGTAATGAAGCCGTCGTTGGCGCCGCTCATCGTCATGCCGTCACGTCCATCGCGGCCCCACGGATTGCGAATCTTGATCTTCCACGTTCCGTTCTGCTGGAAGATGTCGATCACCGAGTACGAGTGACTCGACACGATGAGATTGGTGTCGTCCGCGTTGCCCGCCGTGATGATCCGGCCGTTGTCGAGGTGGGTTTTCAGCGCCGCCGGAGTCGGCACGTCCTCATCGAAGTCGAAAGCCGCCCGGCCCGTGATGGCCGGCATGGCGACGTACGGGTCCTTGAAGTTTTCGTCGATCGCGTTGACGAGCTTCATGTAGGCCCGGTGATAGAGCAGGGTCCAGAACTCGCCTTCGGCGCTCGGGTACGGATCGACGTATTCGTACTTCGAATCGAACCAGGTGTAGAGCGGCAGGCCGGCCACGTCGTAACGTCCGTCGAAGGTGACGTTCAGATAGCGATCGTTCAGCGTGTCCGGATCGTACAACTTCACGCGATAGACGTAGTCGCCGAGATACTCGATTCGATCGCTCAGGTTCGCGCCCGCGTTCGCGGACGCCGCAAGAGACGAGACGAACACGCAATTGCCGAGCTTGCCTTGATTGATGTCGGCGGCATCCGTGCCGTTGATCGCCCAGCGATGGGCGTTGAAGTCGTAACCGGACTCGCCGTTCGCCGTCTCGCCCGCGGTGCCGGCTTCGAGCCAGTCGTTGCCGGCGCCGCCGAACAGTGAATCGGTGCCGCCTTCGCCAAAGAGCTTGTCGTCCTCCGAACCGCCGATGAGGATGTCGTTCCCAAACCCGCCGTAAAGCGTGTCGAGGCCCGCGGAACCCAGAATCGAGTCGTCGCCGGCTTCGCCGTAGAGTTTGTCGTGCCCGGTCGACCCGTCGAGGGAATCGTTGCCGTCTCCGCCGCGAACCCGATCGTTCCCGAGCCCACCATCCAGTCGATCGTTTCCGCCCGACCCGTACAGCGTATCTTCGCCGCTGCTTCCGAGCAACGTGTCGTTGCCCGCCACTCCCGTCGCCGCGTCGCCAGTCAGTTCGTCGTTGCCTCCCGCTCCAATGATCGAATCCGATCCCGATCCGCCGTTGAGCGTGTCGTCTCCCGTATTTCCGACCACGGTGTCGTTATCGTCTCCTCCGTCAATGACATCGCTTCCCGCGGAGCCGTCCAGGTAGTCGTTGCCGTCTTGACCGAACAGCGTGTCGCGTTCGGTGCCGCCGAAGACCGTGTCGTTGCCGGTGCCGGCATAAATCGAGTCCCGGCCCTCCGAACCGCTCAGGTAGTCGCCGCCGGAGCCGCCAAAGATTTTGTCGCGACCCGCGTGGCCAACGATCCGATCGAGTCCTTCGTCGCCGTCGAGGTAATCGTCGCCCTGGAATCCCGCGATGTAATCGTTGCCCGCGCCGCCCTGGATCGATTCGTTTTCGCTCGCGCCATAGAGCGTGTCGTTTCCTTCGCCGCCGAGGATTGTGTCGTTACCCGAGCCCGCGAAAAGCCCCACGCCCGTCGACGCGATCCCGGTCGGGAGAATGAACCCGGCGATCGTGTCGTCCCCGGCATTGCCGACCAGCGAATCGATGCCGTGCCCGCCCAACAGCGTGTCTTTATTCGACCCGCCGACGAGACGATCGTTGCCGACCCCGCCTTCGGCCCGCGAAGCGATGTTGGTCGAGTTGATGAAGTCATCCTGATTGGCGTAACCCCGGAAGATGACTTTCGTGACGGCGCGTGGGTTGAAGAATTTCTCGGCGGCCGTCACCAGGGGCATGTCCGGGCCAGGCTCGCGATGCCGGAGCCAAACGCGAACCTGACCGTTGACGTTCTCGACGGTGCCGAAGTCCTCGTGGCTGGAACCGTTGATCGTGACCGTCTTGGTGAGGGCGGAATAGTCGATGGTGAGCGAAGCCGGCACATCACGAGCTTCGAGCGTTTCGATTCGGAGAGGCGACATGGGTTACCTTTCAAGAGACTCCCGCATTCGGGGAGATTGTTGAAGGTAACACCGGACGGGAGGGATCGAAGGTTACAGGAAAATGACCTTTGTGCGTTCGGGTAAGTTTTCGACCACGGCCTCGAAGCCATCGGCCGGGGTCGGCCTTTCGATCCCTCAAGGCTTCGACCACGGTCGAAGGTCCCAGGTTCGGGCCGTCCGGTCGCGGCCGACCGAATAGAGGCGCTCGCCGTCGGGTGAAATGGCGATCTGCCGGACCATGAGCGAATGACCGAAGAAAGTCGCTCGACTCCGGCCGGTCTCGCCGTCGATCAGTTCGATGCGACGATCGGTGGCCCAGGCGATGTGCCGGCCATCGAGCGAGCTGGTCAAGGACGTGAAACTGTCCGGCTGGGCGATCTCGAAAGCCAGCCGATTCGTCTCCAGGTCCCAGGCCGCGAGTCGGTGCTTGGCGAAATCTTCGGAATTGATCATCGCCAAAAGAAGCAGGCGTCGACCGTCGGAGGTGAACTGAATTCGGCCCGTACTCGGGACGACGTTGGGGATCACGAGCAACCGTTTTCTTGAGGCCGCGTCCCAGACCCACACTTCGTCGCCGACGACGGCCGCCAGCCGGTCGCCGTCGCGATCGAGCGCGAGATGCAGAACGACGGCCGTCGTCTCCACTTCGATCTCCGCTTCGACCTTCCCCGTTCTCACGCTCCAAATGTAAATGCGATTGTTGCTGACCGAAACGATTCGTCGGGCGATTCGGTCCATTTGCGTGCCCGCGCGCGGCACGTAGTTCCATTGCGAGACCGTCTGCAACGTGTTCGCGTCCCAGATTCGCCAGAAGCTCGCGGTGGGGGCACCCGGCTTGCGATTCAACACGGACAGCGCCGATTGCAAATGCAGCGAAACGAATTGGCGATCACCCGGCGTGAAGACGACATCCGTGCTGGTCGAATCGACCTTGACGATCTTGGAAGCTCGGCCGGTCTCCAAATCGATCGTGACGAATTGCGAAAACGACGAGCGCAGCGCGATGGTGCGGCCGTCGTGGCTCAGGGCCAGGCCCATCGGATCGAACGGGAGCGCCAGCGAACTCGTTTCCGCGTGGCACAATCGATTCAGTTCGACCCATTCGTCGTTACGATGTTCGTCCGGGCAGGCGTCGAGTTGTTCGCGGGCGTCGGCGATTCGTGCGTCGCTCCAGGCCAGGCGGGCCAGGGCGACGCGAAGCTGCGATTGACCGGCGCGCTCTCGGTCGAGCGCGGCGATCTCGCTATCGAGGGCCGATTGGATCCGCGCCCGGCTGAACGCGACGACGGCCGTCGAGACGGCCAAAATCAGGATCAATGAAGTCACGCTGGCTCGAACCAGAGCTCGATGCCGGCGCGACCAGTTGCCGATTCGCTGCCCAAGCGTCGGCCGGCGGGCCTGGATCGGTCGATCGTCGAGGAATCGCCCCAGGTCGTCGGCGAACTCGGCGGCCGTCGCGTAGCGATGGCTCGGTTCCTTGGCGAGCGCCTTCAACACGACCGTTTCGAGAGCCATGGGAATCGTCGGGTCAATCGACCGTGGCGATGCGGGCTCGCCTATCGCGATGTTTCGCAACAGCTCCGCCTGATCGTCGCCGACCACGGCCGGGCGCAGTGTCAGTAACTCGTACAGGGTCGCGCCGAGCGAATAGATGTCGGTTCGATGATCGACCAGATCGTGCTTGGCGAGCGCCTGTTCGGGGCTCATGTATCGGAGAGTGCCGACAAGATCGCCGCTTCGAGTCAGGTCGGCGGTTCGCGACCGAGCCAGCCCAAAGTCCGCGACCCAAATGGTGCCCCGCGAATCCAGGAGCAGGTTGCTCGGCTTGATGTCGCGATGGACGATGCCGATCGAGTGGGCATGTTCGAGCGCGTCGGCCACGTGCTTGCCGATGCGCGAGACGGTTCGAGCGAACTCCTCGGCGGCTTCGGGCCAGGTCGATTGGCGAGCGACGGCCGTCGAATCGGCCGGCCCAAGGTTCCTGGATGCGGCTCGATCGCGAACGCACTCGGCGAGCGATGGCCCGTCGATGAATTGCATCGCGAAGTAGTGCACGCCGCGATCGCTGCCGACCGCGTAGACCGGCACGATGTGCGGATGGTGCAGCGAGGCGGCCGCCCGAGCTTCGTTCTGAAACCGCTGCAACTGCCGGGAATCGAGCGTGACCGCGAAGGGCAACACCTTCAGGGCCACGCGTCGACCCAGGGAGATCTGTTCCGCCTCGTAGACATCGCCCATGCCCCCGCGACCAACAAGGCGCTGGATGCGGAAGTCGCCAAGCGTGCCCGTCACGTCGTTCGGCATGGACGCGACTTGATCGCGGGAGCGGCTGAGATCGGCCAACATGCGAATGGTGGGCAGCAATCGATTCAGCTCGGCCGCATGCTCGGGGTGTTCGGCGGCGAGCCGGGCTTCGTCGACCGATTCGCCGCGCTCCATGCGGGCCGTGATCGCCTCAACAAGCTCGGCGAGCGCCGGCGTGAGCGAAGCGGAGGTCATGCGAATTCCTCGCGAAACCCTTCCCCCAGTCGCTCGCGCAACCGTTGCAGTGCACGGAGATGACGGACCTTCACGGCGTTCTCGGTCGATTGCAGGACGGCCGCGATCTCGCGCATCGAGAGATGCTCGAGGTGCCGCAGCGAGAGCACATCGCGATCGATCTCGGCCAGGCTCGCCAGGGCGTCGCGGACTTTCTGACGCAGTTCGCGACGTTGCAACTGCCGGCTCGGACTGCTACCCCGATCGGCCAGTTGGCCGGCCAGTGCGGTCATCGAGGCGTCGTCGAACAAGGGCCGTTGCGGTTGTTCGCGGGTGACGCTTCGTTTGGCGGCACCGAGGTGAAAGCGATAGGCATCGACCACGCGTTCCATCGCCAGTTCCCGGAGCCAGATGAAGAACGGGACTTCGCGCGCCCGCAAGTAGTCGCCGAGTCGAGCGTCGGCGACCGCCATCGTTTCCTGAACGATGTCCGAACGATCGACGCGCGTCGCCAGCGCGCCCCGGAGTCGCGGGGCGACCTGATCGAGCAGCGGCGCGCGGGCGAGCCGAAACAATTCGTTCCGCGCGTCCCGATCGCCCGCGGCCGCTCGATCGAGCAGGCGCGTGGTTTCGTTTTCGGTATTGTCGGACCGCGGCATAGGGGGGTACCGGAAACCCGTGCGGAGATGTTACACGAAAATCGCGTCCTTCGCTTGGTGACCTGGAACGCGGTGTCGCGGACGAAGGTGCTGCTGGTCCGACATTCGATTTGGCGGCGACCGGTTTCTTCGCCGCCTTCCGTTTTTCTTGAGCGGCCGAAACGCGGACATGACTCTGAATTCGAATGTCACAAAATGTTACGAAATGCTACACTTTCGCAAAGAAGTTTGATCGAAAACCGACACTCGAACTCCTGTTTGCATAAATCGAAAGTGTCTCGGTCCTCCCTCCTCTCCAAATCCACCATGCGAAACACCCTTCTCCTCCTGCTCTTTCCGGCTTTCCTGCACGCCGAGTCGATCTGGCTCGAGGCGGAGCATTTCACCGGCATCAAGGGGTTCTGCTGGCCGCAGGGGAAGCCCGAGATGCGGAAAACGGCCGGGAACTGGGGGCTGTCCGGGCCCGGCTGGGCGGCCGAATGGATCCAGGGCGGTGAATCCGGGTTCCTCTCGATCGCCTGCGCCGGCGACGACGACAAAGCGGTCGTATCAACGAATGTCGATGTGCCGGTCGCCGGAACCTATCGGGTCTGGGTGCGCTTCCGCGACAATCGCGGCACGTCGAGCCGGTTCCAGGTCCGCGTCACGCCGGCCGGCAAGAAGCCGATCCTCCTGACCTACGGCGCGAAGCCGATCGTCGAAGAGGACAACGAAATGAAGCTTTACTTCAACTGGGCATTCGCCTGGGAAGGGCACGATGCAGACCTCCCCGCCGGTCCGGCGACGGTTGAACTCGTGTCGGGCTTCAAGGAGGCCGAGTGCCGACAGATCGATTGCCTCTCGCTGACGACCGACCTGACTTATCGGCCGTTGATCAAGGAACGGCCCGCTCACCCGACCCGCGAATTGCTCGAATCGATTCGCACCATTGACGCGAAGCGCGAGCCGCTCGCTCGGCGCATCGGCCCGGCCAGCGTGCCGCCGAGCTGGACGCCGAAGACCTTCCGCGACAAGGGCTTCCTCTACCTGTGGAACATGAATCAAGTGAAGTGGGCGAGCGACGATCCGAAGCGCGTGCCCGTCCCGTACCATCTGGCCGACGAGGCGGTCCGCAAGGAATTTGAAGCGAAGTATGCGGGCACGAAGGACGTGCCGATCTTTGGTGACCCCCGGATCACGCCTGTGTTTCACGGGCCGGGGCCGTACTTCCTCGAACCGGAAAAGGATGGCAAGCCGAACCCGGACGGCCAGGCGTTCCTGAAGTGGCTGGCCGCGAACCCGGATCGCTCCTGGGGGAACTTGTTGAACTATCACCCCGATCGGCCGACCACGCCGGCCGGGCGCGATAACTTCCTGAAGAACCGCGAGCGATTCGTTGGCCTGATCGCCGGCGAGAACCTGGGCTACTTCGAGGAGCACATCAAGAACGCCGGCCCGGCGATGGCCGGCGCGAAGAACCGGCGCGACTTGGCCGAGGCGATGAAGACGCTCTACCTGGCGGCGAACGCCGAGAAGTACAAGAAGATTTACGGCCAGGATTGGCCGGACGCCTATCGCGAAGTGATTGCCTGTCAATCAATCGGCATGACGGCCTTCGCGCCACTCAGCTATTCGTGGGGCGCTCGCGCGGTCGGCTACGAATCGTCCGCGATCACGGGCGGGCTACTTTCAATGCGGATGGCCTTCCTGCGCGGGGCGGCGCGGCAGAACGGCGGCATCACGGTCACCTACCGCTCGTGCAACTTCGGCGACGCGTCGACCATCTTCAGCGAGGGCTCGAGTTTCACGAAGCCGACGAACCTGCTCGACAACTTCTACAGCGTGTTCTCCGGTGCGGGCATGACCTGGTACAAGATGGACATCTGGCATCAGTACCTCGCGGGGGCCGGGGCGTTTTACCACGAGCAGGGCTTTGATGAATTCTGGACCCCCGGTGGTACGACGGCCGCCGGCATCCACCCCGTGCAACTCTCGCCGAAGGGCAAGATCGTCGATCGATTCCTGAAGGTCACGAAGGCTCACCCCGAGCGCGGCTCGCCGTACACGCCGGTCGCGTTTCTGCTGGACTCCGCGCACGGCTGGGACCCGTCGCCGTTCGACACGAACGCGTTCGGCGGCCACGCCAATCGCCCGGACCTGACGGCCTATGGCGATCACGAACGCATGTTGCTCGAATACTTCTGGACGGCGTACCACCCGATCGGCGTGAAGGCCGAGGCTCCAGTGACGGGCACGAGCGAAGTGAACGTGCCGGGCGTGTTCGGGAACGTATTCGATGTCGTTTATGCGTATCCGGACCCAGCGAAGTGGACGACGCTCGACACCTACGCGGCCGTTGTGGCGACGGGGGACATTCCATTGACGGCCGCCGAGGGCGCGCGACTCGCCGCGTACATCAATGCCGGCGGAACGCTGGTCGTGGCCGATGGCCATCTGACCGGGCCGGGCGCGGACGCACTCGCGTTGCCGAAGGTCGGACCAATCGCCGAGTCGGACGGCTATCAGTGGAAGCCGACGAACGAAGCGGGCAAGAGCCAGCGCTTCCGGTACAAGGCGCTCGAAGGGGGAACGCCACTCGCCACGACGGCCGATGGCAAATGTTTTTGCGCCGCCTACGATCGCGGCGCGGGTCGGCTGATTGTGCTGAGTGTGCCGCGCGGACTCGGCATCGATCGCACGGCCCACCCGGTTCTGGCTCGCTTGCTCGCGCACCTGACGGCCGGCCAAACCCCGGTCTCGGTCAAAGGCGACGTCGAGTGGACGTTGAATCGAACCAAGACGGGTTGGGTCGTGGGCCTGTTCAACCCGGCCGGCCAGGACAAGCCACAACAGGGCATCACGCCGACGGACTATCGGCAGAATCGACCCGCGGCGATTCGGGTGCCTTCAAACATCAAAAAAGCTGGCGACTGGCTGTTCGCCGATGAAAACCTGACGGTCAAGGAGGGTGAATTGAAGCTGATCGTGCCGGCCGGTGGGGTGCGCGTGATCGAACTGACGGAGTAACTAACGCGGCGGGCGAGGCGAACGAGTAGGGGTTTGCGGAGTTAGCCGACCGGCTTAGAGTCGCTCGCCTCGCCAGTCAAGAAGAGTGTTGGAACTCCGAGAATTCACGCGAATCGAGTTGGCGAAGCGATTGCGGCGCCAATCCGTGGGCAA
>JANLUE010000751.1:0-3455 GCA_031363325.1 Gemmataceae bacterium | reverse complement strand
CCGGGTCTGGCGCATGGTCGCCGATCGCGAACTCGTTGCCCGAGACCGCCCGAACGAGAACCGCCTCGTTCGCTTTGGCCTTTTCGGGCGGGATCAGCCAGAGATCGTGCGCGGCCGTTGGGGCGGCCAAGGCGAAAATCGCGAGTACGGTCGAGAGTCGAGTCATGTGTCGCTCCGTGGTATTCTTCAGAATACTCGCACATCGTTTCAGGTCACGATTGGCCCGCCCCCAATTGGCCCGTAGGATTTCAGTCACCCGGTTGAACCTGCGAGAGCCATGCAAATCCCGTCTGAAAAGATCATTCGCCTCACGGGCGACGACCAGCCGTCCGAAGTGCGGTGTGCGGCCGTCACGATCCTGGGCGAACTCGGGGGCCGCGACGCGGCCGTGAACTCGGCGATCGTCGCGGCGCTCGAGGTGAACGATCCCGCCGTTCGGATTCGCGCCGTGCGCGCCGCCGGGCAGCTTCGCATCGACAAGTCGCTGACCATCCTGATCGAACGAATCTCGCACGGCGGGGTCGAAGGCGAACTCGCTGCCGAGTCGGCCGCCAAGCTCGGGGCCAAGGGTGCGCAGGCCCTCCAGGCGGTCATGCACAAAGTCGTGCCCGGCGTGCGCAAGTACATCGCGGCCGCGCTGGCGGGCACCGAGGCCGACGGGTCGAAAGATGGCCTCGCGATGTTGCGCGAGAGCGACCCGGCCGTGATCGAGGCCGCCGTCCAGACCCTTGCCGGCCGAATCCCGACCCTCGACTCGAAACGCAAGAAGGCCCTGGCCGACGAACTCTTCGAGGTCGCCAAGGCCAAGAAGCCGAAGCTGACGGCCGTCGGAGAAGCGGGTGTTGTTCGCCTGGCCGGGTTGCTCGACGACGACCGGTCCGCGCCGTTGCTCTGGGACCGCGTGTTGGCGCCGATCCCGATCGAAGTGCGGGCGGCCGCGCTGCAAGCCTTGGCCAAGTACGCCGACGCGCCTTCGAAGGATCAACGGGCCAAGTTGTTTCAGTGTGCGGCCGATTCGCAGTTCCGGGTCGCCGCACCCGCCATGATGCTTCTCGACAAACTGCCCGTATCGGAAAAGCAGATCGGCGAATGGCTTTCGCTCTTCGACGCGCCCGACCTCGCCGCTCGACGCTTCGCGTTGGGCAAGATCGGCGACAAAGATTCGGCCGATGTGGCGGACAAGTTGATCGAACAAGTTCGTCACCCCGATCGAAAGTTCCGGGACGAAGTGCTGGCCAAGCTCGCCGGCATGGCGAAGGGCCGCAAGGCCCTGGCGAAGCCGCTTCGCGACGCCGAGACGGCCGAAGAGGCCTGGGCACTCGCCCGGGCCGTCGCGCCGTTCGCCAAAGGGGACGCCAAGACCTGGTGCGACGAAGTTTTCCCGACGGTGGCCAAGCATCTCGAAGCGAACGACAAGCGCGTCGATGCCTTGGTGTTTCTGCTGCGCGAAGCGGGCGGGACGGAATTGCGCGACCGGCTCGAAGCGAAGGCGGCCGGGTTCAAGAAAAAGGAAGACTTCGAACGTGCGTTGCTCTACTACAAGACGGCCGCCCGCGACCCGGCGAGCGGCTACTCGATTCGCGTTGGGCTTGCCACGGTCGGCTTGAAGATGTCCAAGAAGGAACTCGAAGCCGAGTCGCGGGCGCACGACCACAGCCTACATCAATTCGCCGACCTCGTTCGCCAGGACGAACCGACGACGTTCAAGGAAGTCGAAGGAACGAAGTGGCTCGGTGCCGACGAGTTATATTACCTCGGCTTCCACTTCGTGGATCACGCCGGCGTGATGGGCGAGTTCGGCGCGAAGGTGTTGAAGCTCCTCGTGAAACGCCACGGCAAAGCGAAAGTCGCCGCGTCGGCGAAAAACAAATTGAAGATGGCGGGTCACAAGTGAGCCAGTCATCCGCCTGCGAATCGTGCCACTCCCGTTCACAGATTCGCGTGACGCGCTCGGCTTCGCTTCGCGGCTAACGGGGTTTCTTCGGCGCGGTCAGCGACCGGAACGCAATCGCCCGACGCACGGCCGGGGGCTCGGGCGCGTCTTTGCCCATCACGGCGTGCCACAGGATTTCGTTCAACTCGAAATCGTCGATCCGGTCGTATTCCGTGAAGTCCATCTTGTTCGACCGATCCGCTCCGTAAGCCAGGATCGTGTTCTTTTCGTTCAGGTCGATCTGAGCGGGTTCGTGCTTGAAGGCCGCGAGCTCCGGTTTGTTCGTGAACGAATGGAACATCGGTCGGGCGGCCGCGTCGTACTGACTGAGCGGTTCGAGGCCGAGGATCAATTCCATCGTACGGATCATGCTGACGGTCCCGTATTGATGGCTGTCAACGTGCTTTCGCTTCGTGTAGGGCGAGATCACAAGGCCGACCGTGCGATGGGCGTCGACGTGGTCGGGGCCATTTTGAGCGTCGTCCTCAATCACGAAGATCGCCGTCTCGTTCCAAAGCGGCCCATGGCTCACGTGTTCGACGAGTCGGCCGAGCGCCAGGTCGTTGCTTGCCACGCAAGCCTTGGGCGTGAAGGCTCCGGTCGTCGTGCCCGAAGTGTGGTCCTCGCCGAGGCTCATCACTATGAACTTCGGCATCTTGCCGGCCTTGGCGAAGGCATCGTACTCCTTCACGAACACGTCGAAATTGTCCGTGTCGCGAACGCGCTGGCCCGGCACTTTCGGGATGCCGAAGTCGGGGCAAGTATGGCCGACGAGTCCGGGCACGCGGCCCTCCATCTTGAACGCGCCTTGACCATCGCTGACGCGTTTGCCGTACTCGCCGTAGTTTCGGTAACTCACGCCGGCTCGGGCGCACGCATCCCACAGATAACCGGAGGGTGCGTTTTGCAGGTGTCCTTCGTCATCATCGTCCACCCCCTTGCGCCGCGAGTAGGTCAGGTGCCAATCGCGGGCGATGTAGTCCGTGTGATAGGCCATCGTGCTCCATGGATGCCCGTCGCGACTCACCTGGCCGTTGCAATATAGGTTGTCGAGCAAGACGAATTCTTCCGCCAACTTGTGATGGTTCGGCGTCACCTTGCGCGGGAACATGCAGAGCTTCGGATCTCCATTGCCCTTCGGGCTCGTTCCATCGGCCAGGTCGCCGAAAACCTGATCGTAAGTGCGATTCTCCTTGATGATGTAAATCACATACTTGATCGGGCTCGGTTCGCCGACCTTGGTCGGAATCGCAGTCTTTTCCGGGTGCGGCGCGGCGGTGAGTTGCTCGTCCGAATAGGGGCAGTTGCGATAGACCTTGGCCGTGTAATCCTTGAGCGTCTTCTCGTCCGGGATCGGCACGACGGTCAGGGCCCCGCTCATCGTGGTGCCGATGTACGGGTACGGGATGATCCGCCGAGCCACCGCTTTGACCTCGTCGTGTTGTTTGTTTTAGAGTTCTTACTTAGTGAAAAAAGGAATTGGCTTCGATTTCAGGCCCATTCCGACGCCCAAAAACACATT
>JANLUE010001200.1:0-2477 GCA_031363325.1 Gemmataceae bacterium | reverse complement strand
GCGTCCGCGCGCGAAGTACTCCTTCGCGGGGAAGCCGTGTCGAAAAGCCGCGAGTTCCAGGAGCGGGAGGTCGAACGATCGGCCGTTGAACGTGACCAGTTTGCACTTCGTATAGAACGACAGGCCGAGCCAGAACTTCCGAACGATCTCGCGTGGCCGAAACAGCGGCGTATCGAGCGACGCGACGGCCTGGAGGCTGAAGTCGGCGGCAACCCGCGCGACGCAAACGGCCACCGGCGTTTGAAACGTGTGCGGCAGAAAGTCCGACCCCGAATGCGACGCGTCCCGTGCTTCGGCCCGCGCCCGCTCGATGGCTTCCTCGGCCGAAAGCTCCGGGAACTTCACGCGCGACAGCAATTCGCCGTCCGGCACACTCTCAACGTCAACGACCAGAAACGCGGTCCGCGTGGTCGTGTCGGTCGAACTGCGGGGCTGCGTTGCGACATGAGCCATGAACGGCACCCTGGGGGAATACGGCACGGAGGCTCAGTATACAGCCAGACACTCCGTACCGTCGAGCGGAAAGTCGGCGGGAGCACGTGGCTTTCAACCCGTAAGACTTCGGCTTGTAGCTTGTGCAACGCGGTGCGGAGGCCTCGCTAACATTCTTTAGCGAGGCACTGCGGCTGGCCTGGTTTTTGCGAGCAACTTCGAGGGCGGAATGAACGAACGATCGTCGTCTCGAATCCGTTCGTGACTTGCACTACAAAATTCGAATCTTGAAGAGGGTAAACCAACGATGTTCAAAACACACAACGATCTCTCGGAAGATGTTCGCGGTAAAGTCATCGCGATCCTGAATCAACAACTGGCCGACACGACCGATCTGTTTACACAAACGAAGTATGCCCACTGGAATGTGAAGGGGCCGCAGTTCATCGCGCTGCACAAACTGTTCGACGAACTGGCCGGCGAACTGCTCGAAGCGACCGACGAGATCGCCGAACGGGCGACGGCACTCGGCGGAGTCGCGACCGGAACGGTTCGCCAGGCGGCCAAGGCGACGAAGCTCGCCGAGTTCCCGGCGGGCGTGTACGCGGGCGACGCGGTTGTGGCCGAACTGGCCTCGAGGTACGGCGTGCTCGCGGCGAGTACCCGCAAGGCGATCGACGCGACGGCCGCCCTCGGCGACGCGGATACGGCCGACCTGTTCACCGGGTTTTCGCGCGAACTCGATAAAGCACTGTGGTTCATCGAAGCCCATCGGCAAGGATAAGCGAATGCCCGAAGCACTCTCCACGCTCGAACGCCGCGTGCTCGGCGTCCTGGTCGAAAAGGCCCTGACGGCCGCGACCCCTGAACCGCTGACCCTCAACGCGGTCGTTGTCGGTTCGAATCAAAAGTCGAACCGCGATCCGTTGATGTCGGTCGAAGAACCGGAAGTCGATTCGGCGCGCGGGCGCCTCAAGGAGAAGGGGCTGGTGTTCCGAATCGTCGGCGGCCGGGCCGAGCGCTGGCGACACAACCTGTACGACGCCTGGCAACTGTCGAAGCCCGAGGTCGCGTTCGTCACGGAGTTGCTACTCCGCGGCCCGCAAACGCTGGCCGAAGCGCGAGCTCGGGCGTCCCGCATGGAATCGATCGATACCGATCAGGCGAACGATTTGGTGAAGTCGCTCGTCGAACGCGGCTTCGTCGTTTGGCTCACCCCGGCTGAACGCCGCGGCGCGATCCTGACCCACAACTTGTACCCGCCCGACGAACTCAAGCGGCTCGCCGACCATCCATCGACGCACGCTGTACCCGAATTGGCTCCCGCGCCCGTTGAACGACAGGCCCCGGTCGCGGGCGTCACGCTCGAAGCGTTCGAACGCTTGCAGGCGGAAGTGGCCGAGATTCGGTCGGCGCTGATATCGCTACACGAGGCCCTCGGGGTCGTGCCCAAATTGACTCGCTAAACCCGAATCACATTGAGAACTGGAGTTTTTGCACGGCCTCCCGTTCTGGCGAAGGCGGCTACGGGACGCGAATCATATCCGTGTTCGCGAGAACGCGGGGGACGCCGCAATGGATTTGGGTTTTGGTTCGACGGTCGCGGCAACCGGCCGAAAACGGGTGCCGGAACATTCGCCGTGCCAGAATCGTCGTGAAATCGAATAGTAACGACCTGCGCCGGTACTCGGACGTGAAAATTCTTCCCACATTCCGTTGCCCCCGGGTTGCGAAAAACCACGCGCCGCATTATCCCTCGGGTGGGCCCAAAGTTCTCGGCGTTTTCGCCGGCCTTCCGGGCCGATGGACTACGTTCTGGAGACCGAAATGTGCCGCGGGCACTTTCAGGCCACAACCACCTATTTTCAAATGACTTACGGCGAGATTGCGACACAATGACACGATTTGACACAAAAATCCAAAGATGTTTTTTTGGCGACTGGGTCATTCCGGCCGATCGAATCTCCGGAGTCGCCTGTCCCAAAATGTCCACGAATGTCCCAAAAAACAAAAGAAGTTTAATCCGAAAGGCGAGCCGAAACTCC
>JANLUE010001173.1:0-6104 GCA_031363325.1 Gemmataceae bacterium | reverse complement strand
GAGTTCATGGCCGCCCTGCTCACCAGCGAGATCGACGATAGCGCCAAGCGCGACATGCTCGTCGAACACATTGCCGACGCGAAAAAGTTCGGCGTCCACGTTCTGCCCCCGGACGTCAATCAGGGGGAGGGGCGTTTCACGGTCAAGGACGGCCAGATCGTGTTCGGACTGGTCGCGATCAAGGGGCTCGGGCACGGGGCGGCGGCCGAGATCGTGCGGGCCCGCGACGAGAAGGGGCCGTTCAAGGACCTGTTCGATTTTTGCGAACGGGTGGATACGAAGGTCGTGCAGAAGGCGGCCGTCGAACGGGTCATCAAGGCCGGCGCGATGGACGCGTTCGCCGAGCCGTTCGCGCATCGCGCCCAACTCGTGGCCGCGTTGCCGGGGGCGATTCAAGCGGCCGAGAGTCAGCAGGAAGATCGACGCCGTGGGCAGCTCAGCATCTTCGACATGATGAGCGCGGACGATTCCGCGAGCGCGGACGCCGGGACCGGGCGAGATTCCGCCCCACTCCCGGCCGTCCCGCGCTGGACGAACACCGAACAACTCAAGGCCGAGAAGGAGGCGCTCGACTTCTATTTCTCCAGCCATCCACTCGCCGAGACCGACCTGGCGCTGAAGCGATTTTCGACGCACACCTGCGCCCAGGTCAACGACTCGCGCTCGGACTCCGAAGTGCGCTTCGGCGGGATGCTCTCGAACGTTCGCTTCCTGAGCACGAAGAAGGGGGATCGCTTCGTCCGCTGCAAGATCGAAGACTTCACGGGCCAGTGCGAATGCGTCATGTGGCCGAGCGACCTCGCTCGCTACCCAAATGAGTTCGCCGACGACAAGATCTTCCTCTTCGAGGCCCGCGTCGAGGACGATCAACGCGGCAACGGTAAAGTCATCATTCTCAATCGCCTGATGACGCTCGAACAGGCTCGCGCCGAATTGACCAAGGGCATGATCCTCAACCTGACGCTCGGACAACATGGCCCCGACACCGCGGACCGCATCGGCTCGATCCTGCAGCGAAAGCGCGGCCCGGCGATCGTCTACGTCCAGGTGAAAGACCACGATGGCCGCCGCGCCCAGTTTCGGCTTGGCGAAGAGTATCGGGTGAACCCGGCCGAAGTGTCGGTCGACGACCTGGAAATGTTGCTGGGATCGGGAACGGTAAGCTTCACCGGGCGTTAAAGATCGGGGCGAAGAAGCCAGGTGTGATCCCGAGCATCAAGGCGAGCCCAGGTGCGCTCGCCTACGCGCGAGGGCTCGCTGGTCCGGTTGCGGTCGGGGGGCCGAGCTATTCCAGCGTGATGTCCTTCACGACCTTCGAGTCTTTGACTTCGACGGTCAATTTCGACTGGGCGAAGTCGCCGTAGATGATCGGGATCAGCGAGAACGCACTGGCTTCGAGGGGCGGCAGGTTCTTCGGGCGAACCTTGCCGTCCGGGCCAATTGGGGCATCCTTCGACCGACCGGCGAGCGCGGTGAAGTACTTGTTCTTCTTCTCCTCGTCCATGCAGGTCACGGAAATCTGGTAGGTGCCGAACGGCACGTCCTTGATGATGAAGGTCCCGTCGGCCTTGATCTCACCCGCCTTGATGACGCCCGTCGACGATTTGACTTGAATCTCGCCGGATGCCACAGGTGCGTTCTTGTAGGTGATCTTGCCCGTGATGTCGGCCTTGCCACCGGCACAGGCGGAGACGGAAACGAGCAGGATCGCGAGCCCGCTGATGCGAGCGAGTCGTAGGAACATGTTGCGTCCCAAATTGCGAGGGGGGAAGGAAAAAGGGCCGGGCGGACGGTGAGTTGCCGTCGCACCCGGCCCGGAACGCCACAGTCAAATCAGTTGGCACTGAACACTTCGCCGCCGGCCGCGGTGGCATAGGCCCCGCTGACGAGCGGTTGCGCCGAGTACGCCAGGAACCGCACCGAGCCATCGCCGAGCAGCCAGTTGGAGCCGCCCAAGTGCATCGAGTAGTAATGGTTCGTATGGCAGTTCTGAGCCGGGTTGCCCGGGCTGTAGATGCCGGGCGACGAGCACGGCGGGTTGCCGCCAGCCGTCGAGTAGAACCACTGGATTTCCTGGGTGGACAACAGGCAATCGAAGTCGCTAACGCCCCACCAGCCCCAGAACAAGTCGCCGGCCGGCGGTCGCTCTCCGACCATGAGGGTGTTGCTCGTCCCGTCGGTGATCCCGGCGATCCGGTTGTTGCGCGACGAGATGTCGAAGATGCCGTTGGTTGGCCCGCTGAAGACGGCCGAGTTGTTGTTATTGCCCGTAACTCCGAGATAGCAGGTCAGGGCCCCGTTGCCCGGCGACGGCGGCGATTCGAGCTTGCCCGATCGGTTGTCCGACGGGCAAATGTAAGTCTTCACGACTTTATCGTGGTTCGCGAAATACGGGGTCCACCATTCGCCGGGGTTCGGCAGGGTGAACATTTGCCGCTTCAGGTTGTCTTGTTCGATGTACGGCAGGAGTTCGCACATCCAGCCACGGTACTGCGTCCAGCCGTCCGGCGGCGGGTTCGAGCCGTAGATGTCGTACAGCAGCGTGCCACGTGGCGGCGTGAACTTGTCGAAGGTGGCGTGGTAGTTGTGTTGCCCGAGGCCGATTTGCTTCAGGTTGTTGGAACACTTCATGCGGGAGGCGGCCTCCCGGATCTTTTGCACTGCTGGCAGCAGCAGGCCGATCAAGATCGCGATGATCGCGATGACCACAAGCAACTCGATCAGCGTGAACGCACGCCGGGAGTCGCGACGGACGAGAGACGAAGGCATTGGGTCCCTCCGACAAACAGGAACGGATAAGTATGACCTCGACCCCACGGGGAGTCGGATGATCCACAATCGGGCCTGTTCCGAATTAGGAAGGGAACCGGCCGTAGCGCGTCACGGAGAGGAGGAACTGCGAGAGCCTTCCCTCTTTTAGGCGTTGCGAAGTTACAATGCAACAGAATTTGCCAAAATATCGAGTCGAATTTGTGAACTTGTGGAAAAGTGGCAACGTAGCTGGCATCAATTAATGAACTGAAGTACACTTATCAAAACCCAAGTGAGGTGTTCAACATGTCGAAGTGCATTGCCAACTCCCTCGCGGAACCCTTCGATTTGAAGGATGTGGAGTTCAAACCCCAGGTTGTGAAGGACAATCGAGCCCTGGCGCTGGCCTACGTCGACGCCCGGGCCATCATGGATCGCCTCGATCAGGTCGTCGGGGTCGAAAACTGGCAAGACAATTACCAGCTGCTAACGGACAACTCGGTCGTCTGTCGGCTCCGCGTTCGGTTCGGCGACCGTTGGATTGCCAAAACCGATGTCGGTTCGCCGAGCGCCCAGCCGGACGGCGGCGATCGCCCGAAGGCGGCGTTCTCGGACGCGCTGAAGCGAACGGCCGTGAAGTTCGGCGTCGGCCGATATCTGTACCGCCTACCGGCATTGTGGGTCGACTACGATCCGGTCAAAAAGCAATTCGCCAGCACGCCGCGCTTGCCCGATTGGGCGATGCCGAAGAAGAGCGTGGCGAAGCCGGCCGTGCCCGCGAGCGGCGCCGAATTGCATCGTCGGCTCCGCGAAGCGGACTCGGAACTCGCTTCAAAAGGCCTCTGCCCCGTCGGTGCTTTGTTGGGTCACATTGCTCAGGCGGGAGTAAAGGCGGGCTTCGCTCCGGACTTGAGCAACTGGACGGGCCCGGCCATCGAACTGGCGGTCGCGGAGACGAGGTTGTTCAAGTCGCACCTGGGGTCGAACCCCGAAACGCGGACGGCCGCGTAGTGTCTCGTCAATCGAAATTTGACGGGCTCCGCCGATTCGTCTCTCCGCCTTCATTGCCGCACCGAACCCCGGCCTCGCTCGAACCGCTTCGCGGTTCTACGCTCGACCGGGGTTCGGTGCGGCAATGAAGGCGGACAAGACACAAGGTTCGCGCGCAAGTTCGACGGGCCGGGTCGTCTTTCCTGCGATCCGGTCCGTTTGTGGCCGCGTTGGGCATGACCCATGTTCGCCATTCCTCCCCATCTTCGAGCTTTCGCGACGGCCCTGGCCGTCTGGGCAATCTTTGCCGATTGTTCGTTCGCAGGTTGGATGGGGTTTCGCAACGACACCGGCCTGACGTTGGTCATTCAAGAAAGCGTCAACGTCGGCCCGGTGGCGCGACCGGGCAAGCCACTCAAAATCTTCGCCAACGAGACCGTTCGCGACACCCCGCCGGCCGCCACGAACCAACGTCAATTCCAGATCTTCGACGCGTCCAAACCGGACAAGCCAATCTACACCGGGTCGTTCAACTGCCCGCCGGCCAACGAGAACTTTCTGTTCATCATCAAGTCCGATGGCAAAGGCGGCTTGACGGTCGAGACTACGAAGGCCGCCGCTGGCGTTCGTTTGCCGGAACCCAAAAAGGGCACGACCCCGCCGTCGACAATTCCGACCCCGGAGATTCCACCGGTCCCCAAGAAAGACCCGCCGAAGAAAGACCCGCCGAAGAAGGACAAGAAGTAGCCCGAACCAATTCAGACGCTCGGCTTCCCGCCAAAACGCCGCCTGCCTCCGATTCGACGAGCGACACGCCGTAAATCTCTTCGCATGCGGCAAAGTATCGGTCGGTGCGCTACCGACAGAATCGATTCGCGTTGTTTCACTTCGGCGCGGATGTTCGATTCGGGCATGAAACTCGATCAAGGTGATAGCAGCCATTCGGCCCAACGTGTGGCTCGCCGTATCCGGCCGGTAACAACGCTCCTGTTCGGGGAACATATCGACGACGAGCGTCGTCCAAAGGAACAGCGAAAAGGTCGCTGCGATCGACTCGCCCAGTGTGGGCCGAATACGGCATGAAACGTGCGGATCAGCATCGCGGATCGCCGGTTCGGCGAGCGGTCGATGTCATTGATGTCGTCGAAATTGGGTCGGGCGGATTACTTGTCCGCTCGGCCCAGTCGATACAGATTGATATTTCGGGCAATCCCTCAAGCCCGGCCCGATGGGCTTGGAACCCGTGCTAGAATGGGGCAGGTTCGGCGGACGCTGGCACTTCCGTGCCATACAGTATGAGTAGCAACTCGACGCCCCACCCCATTGACCACCGAACCGGTCGATAACTCACCCGACCCCCCTCCCGAGGGCCGATCGTACCGTGTCCAACCTTCCTTCGTCGCACCTGAACCAGAAGCGCTACGGCGACTTCCTGCTCACCGAGGCCGTCCGCCCGGGGCCAACGGTCCCGATCGTGCCGGTCGAAGGTTACCGTCTGAGCCGGTTCCGCTGCGCGGAAACTCGCCTTTGCCTCCCGGTCCTCGGTGCGGCCGTCTCGGCCGACAAACTCTTCGATGTCTTCCTGGACTTGCTCGCACCACTCGGCGAGCGCGTCCACGTCGTCCTCGAAACGAGCCACGAAACCGGCGACGACTGGCATCACGATCTCCGTCGCGGCGACATCGACCTGCCCGTTCTGATGAGCCACTTTTGCGACTTCGAAGAGTTACTCTTGAACGATGGCTGCACCGGCGTCGCGGTCGTCTCGGCCACGAGGAAGATCGAGGTGCAACTCGACGAGCACAAGCTCCTGTTCGTCTACGCTCGCGACCTGAAGCCGTTCCGCCGAGTGCTGCGCCGGTACGGCATCAAGCGCTCGAAGGAACTGCGGCTGATCGCCGAAGCCGAACACCTGCACCACAGCCAAATCCGCCACGCCGAAGAGTTCCAGGTGCTGGCCGCGCGAATGGGTGCCGCCGACTTCGAATCGGTCATGAGCGATGAGTCGGATTTGATGGAATGGTAGGCCAGGAATCAGGTGCTAAACTTCACCGAGCCGGTGGTGGAAGCAGAAATGGAGTAGGACTGTACATCGCTCCCACGATCGGTTTAGATGGCGAAAATCCTGTTCGCGGCCGCCGAGGCTTTTCTTTGACCGTGCTGCTCACTCGTCCCGACTCGCCAATTCGCGCCGCACCCGCTCGACGCACTGGCCAAGCTTCGCGACGCACTCTTCTCGATCAAATCCCTCCGCCAACCCGGTCAACACCGGCCAGCCCGACTCGATGACCTCCCCGCCGTTTGGCACGTCCGCGAACATCGGGGCCGGCCAGCGTGCGAGCGAATCGCCGGCCGGGACGACG
>JANLUE010001139.1:0-2248 GCA_031363325.1 Gemmataceae bacterium | reverse complement strand
CCGATTGAACACGCCGCCGAAGGTCTTGCAAATGTGTCACCTGGCTCGCACTGGCCTCACTCTCCTCGTCCTCGGGTTGCTCGTCTCGACGGCGCGGGCCGACGAGGCCGCCGTTCGCAAAGCCGTCACCTTCTATGCTTCGTTCGACGAGGCCGTGAAAGGCGACTTTGGCGGCGGCGATCTCGGCCCAGGGACTCGATTCCCGCACCCAACTGAGAAGGGGCAGTTCGTCTTCGAGAAGGGCATCGACGCCACCGTGTTGAAGATCGCGAAGGGGAAGGGAATCGCGGGCGGGGCGTTCGAGGCGACCGACGTGGTGCCGAAGAACGGCTGGATCTACTTCCCGGTGAAGGGCAATCTGGCGTTCAAGAAGGGCGGCTGGTCCGGCTCCGTTTCGGTGTGGTGCAACACCGACCCGGACCGGCTCATCAAATCGAAGTTTTGCGATCCCTTGCAGATCACCCAGAAGGGCTACGACAACGGAGCTTTGTGGTTCGACTTCAACGACGCGAAGCCGCGCGACCTTCGTTTCGGCGCGTTCACGGCCCTCGCCGCCGGTCAGAAGTCAATCGGCGAAGCCGACCCGAAGTCGCCGCTGGTCCGCCGGCCGGGCGTGGGCTGGAAGGCCGGCGAGTGGCATCACGTGGTGCTCACGTTCAAGAACCTCGACACGGGCAAGCCGGACGCCGTCACCGCCTTGTACATCGACGGCAAACGGATCGGCGAAGTGAAGGATCAGGCGATCGCCATGGGCTGGGAGATCGAGAAGGCACAAGTGTACCTGTCCCTCGGCTACGTCGGCCTCCTGGACGAGTTCGCCCTCTTCGACCGGGCGCTCACCCCGGAAGACGTGACGTTATTGCACGAGAAACCCGCTCTGCTGGCGTCCCTCAAGAAGCAATGACGAACTTCGACCGCCGACAAATCCAATGAACCTCGAACTCACCGGCAACGTGGCGATCGTGTTCGGTGCGGCCCGCGGGCTCGGGTTCGCGATCGCGGGAGCGTTCGCGCGCGAAGGGTGTCGCGTCGTCCTGGCCGACGCTTCGCCGTCGGTCGCGGAAGCGGCGCGACGACTTTCTACCGAAGGGCTCGCCGCGACCGCCGAACAATTGGACGTTTCTGATTCGGCCGCGGTCTGGGCTAGCGTAGACCGGACGCGGGCCACGTTCGGTCAGCTCGACCACGCGGTCTTCGCGGTCGCGGTCGCTTCCGGCAAGTTCGGCTTTCCGTTCTGGAACCTCGAACCGAGTGATTGGGATCGCGTCCTCAAGGTCAATTTGACCGGGGCCGCGAACGTGGCGCACGCCCTGGCTCCCGGGATGGCCGAAGCCCGGTCCGGGACACTCCTGTTTATCTCGTCGGTCGCCGGCCAAATCGGTTCGCAGACGGACCCGCCCTACAGTGCGTCGAAGGCGGGGCTGATCAACTTCATGCAATGCGCCGCCAAGGACCTGGCCCCGTTCGGTGTCCGCGTGAACGCCATTTGCCCCGGCATGGTGAAGACGGAACTCGCCCGCGCCGTCTGGCAAGCCTGGGCCGATCGACAACCGCCGGACACCTTGCGAACCTACGACGAATGGGCCGAGGACAAGGTTCGCCGCCAGATTCCCCTCGGCCGCTGGCAGACGGAAGAGGACATCGCGAACATGGCCGTCTTCCTGGCCTCGGCGCGGGCCGGCAACGTCACGGGCCAAACGATCAATGTCGATGGCGGCTACGTGATGCACTGAGGCGGGCCCGTGAGCGCCCTTCCTTTCCGCACCGCGTTGCGGTACGCTCCTCGGCATGGTGTACCAGGTCGATCTCGAATCGTTTCACGGCCCGCTCGATTTGCTCCTTTACCTCGTCAAGCGGAGCGAGGTCGACGTCCGTGATATTCCCGTCGCCAAGGTGGCCGAACAGTTTCTCGAGTATCTGAACGCGATCCAGATCATCGATGTCGAATGGGCCGGCGACTTCCTGGTGACGGCCGCCACGTTGTTGGAAGTCAAAAGTCGAATGCTCTTGCCCCGGGTCGAAGGTAGCTCGACCGAGCCGACCGACGACCCGCGCAAGGAACTCGTCAAGCAGTTGATCGAGTATCGCAAGACGAAGGAATCAGCCGGCCACCTCGAACGACTGGCCGAGGAGCGTCAGTTTCAGACGGCGCGCGTGCCCCCGGACGACGAGGAGGGGGCGACATCGCCGAGGTTGCGCCGGGTGGAACTTTGGGACCTCGTCAGCGCGTTCGCCAGGCTCGTACGGG
>JANLUE010001134.1:0-10050 GCA_031363325.1 Gemmataceae bacterium | reverse complement strand
TCGTCGTGCCGCCGGGCCAGACGGTGGAAGGCACCGTTCGCGACGCCGCCACCGGCAAGCCGATCGTCGGGGCCAACATTCAAAGCTACAGTCTCGCCGGGACCAATCACGCCGAGAACCTCGTCTATCGCGCGACAACTGACTCGAAGGGCCACTATCGCCTGGTCGGGCTGCCACGCGGCAAGGGAAATCAGTTGCGATTCCGCGGCGGTCTGGATCGACCCAATGTGCCGACCATCAAAGATGTGCCGCAAACGGATGTGTACCTGCCCGCGAAGCTCGATGTCGAATTGCAACCGGGCGTATGGGTCGACGTGCGGACCATCGACGCGGTGAGCGAGCGACCGGTGCCCGGCTACATCAGTTACTTCGTTTTGCCAACCAAGGATCAGCCGTCGGGCTTCCCGAACCCGGACTACGATTCGGCCTACCCGCACATGGAGGGGATTCCGAACGACGGTACCTATCGACTCGTCGCGGTCGCCGGTCGAAAGTCGATCGTCGCCTTCCGCGGCGACTGGCAGACGTACCCGATCGCGCCGGACGCGGCGATGCGAACGTTGCCGTCCAGCATGTCGACTTCGAACTTTCAGGCGTTCGCGGACCTCGAACCGAAGGTCGGCGCTGGGCCGATCCGCGTCGAGTTTCGACTCGACCCCCGGTCCGTGAAAGGTCGACTGGTCGATGCCGATGGCAAGCCCGTGACGGGGGCGATCGCCGCGGGCCTGCGGCACGACTGGTTCATCGACGACTCGGAACGGATGTCAACAGCCGAGTTTGCGGCCCTCGGGCTCGACTCGAAGAAGCCGCGGCGCATCGCGTTCGCGCACGTCGAGCGCAAGCTCGTCGGCACGGCCGTCGTCCGTGGCGACGAGAAAGGCCCGGTCGTCGTGAAAATGCAACCGTGGGGGACGGTAACGGGGCGACTCGTCGACGCGGCCGGCAAGCCGATCGCCAAGGTTGACTGGCACTTCGTGGCGATCCCGATTCGCAAGCCGGGCGAGCCGGTGAACTTGGATGCGGGCATCTACGTCGTCGAACGGAGTGCCTACCGGGAATCACGCGACCCACGCGTCGACAAGGACGGCCGTTTCACCATCGACGGCTTGATCCCCGGCTTGAAGTACACGCTCGCGACCTACGAGATCGGCGGCCCGTCGTTCGACGACATCAAGTGGACCGGCCTCGTGTTCCGCGACGTGGTCCTCGAAGCCGGCGCGAAGAAGGATCTCGGTGATGTACGCGTGCAGGAGTTTCCAGCTCGGTAAGTAATACGTCGGGCCGCTACGTCGGTCGCGTGAGCCGCGCCAGGCTTGCCTTTGCGTCGCGCGTCAGATCCGCTTCGATCACACCGGACGCCAGCTTGGCGAGCAATTGCCGGGCGGCCGGCGTGTCGATCAGTTCGAGGATTTCCACGACGCGAAGACGTCGAAGCGATTCGCCGGTCGCCGGCTTTTCGGGGTCGAGCGCCGACAGGAGCACTTCGAGGCGTTGCCGCGTCTCGGCCGATCGTGCACTCCGGAGTGCTTCGCCGAGCTGTTCGCGGATCAAGGCACCCGAATCCGCCAGTTCTTTCGTCGCCGCCTCGCGTTCGGCAAACTCATCCGAATCGAGCATTCGGATCGTTCGCGCGAATTTCTTGCGATCGATGGCCGCCGCCGGTTTGATTCGTTCGGCGAACACGCGCACGGCAACATCCGGGTTCGCCAGCCAATATTGACTCGCCGCCACACCCCGGATCGCACTCGAATCGAGCAAACCGGTCCACGCGGCTTCGAGGGAACTCGGACGCCTCGACGGCGTCGTATCGCAGATGTATATCCTTCGGCCGCAACTGATCGCGAGCCGTCGGCCGTCCGGCGACCACGCGAGGGCCGTGACGTTCGGTTCTGGGATCGAGATCGATTTCAAAATCGACCCGGACGCGTGTTCAAAGATTTCCACTTCCGTGCCCCAACCGCCGAGTGCCACCAACCGACCATCCCGCGAAAACGCGGCCGGGCCCTTCCACGAATCAATCGTCCCGAGTTCGCGTCGACGACCGTCGGACAGTCGGACCAGGTCGGCCGTGGTGTGCATGTATCCGACCAGCGAGAACGACGCGGTCGGCGATAGGTCCTTGAAACTCGAACTTTCGACGCGAGTTTGAAATATGCGCTTACCCGTCAGCGGATCGAAATCGTACAGAAGATGATCGACGTGGGCTTGGGCGACTGGATTGTAGGCAACGACCAGTCGGCCCGATCGTAGCGGGAAAACTCGAGTTGCAACTTCCTTGAACGCACCGTACGCGATCGATTTGCAGTTCTCGTCCCAGGTTCGCCAGGCCTCGTGACCGATCGCGAACAGGCTCTTCCGGTCGATCGCATACGCCACGCCAACCGGTCTCTCCAGATCTGTTTGAATGCCGCGTGTCATTGCACCGGTTAGCACCGACCATTCGCGAACGTAGCTGTCCGTTCCAATCGCGGCGAGTCGATCGCCCGCCGGGCTCCACATGAGTCCGGCGAACCCCCTCGCGGTCGTCTCGAAGGTGTGCTCAAGTCGACCGGTGTCGGCCGACCAGATGCGAACGCACGGATCGCCCGGCCCCGAAGCCGTCGCCAGTTGCCGGCTGTCGGGCGACCAATGCAAATGAGTGACGTCCGACTCAAACGTCGGTCCGGAGATCAATCGACCGGTTTGAGCATCGTGGATTGAAAGATGACCGTTGGCGGCCGCAACCAGATGACGGCTGTCCGGCGTGTACTCCACATGCACAAATTGCGCGACGAACGGAACGTGAAATCGTATTCGACCGGTCGCGGCATTGCGAATCTCAAGTCCGTCCCAAAGCCGAAACAACATCTGCCGACCGTCGGGTGAGAAACGGACAAATTTGCCGCAACCATGTTCGATTGGAATGGGACTCAACGCCTCGCCCGTCGTCGCGTCGATCCGGCGGATTTCGTCGAAGTATTGGGAAATGTAGAGAAATTGCCGACTGTCCTGAGTGAAGCCAAGAATTTGACGCATGTCCTCCGAACGTTCTCGCTCGACCAAGAACTTGCCAGTCGCGATTTGCCGCACCTCCGCTTGAGCGCTGTGAGGACCCGATCGAATCCACAGTTTCTCTCCGTCCGGAGAGTATGACGTTTGAATGCTTCCCTTTTCTGGCGGATAGTTCCACAACACGCGATCGAGGCCGGAGGCAATGTCCAGTTCGCGGACTTCAATGACCTGCCCGGCGCGATTGGGTCGCGTTGTGAAAACCAACTTCCGGCCATCCGAGCGAAGATCCATGCTCGACAGAAACTCGTCTATCGAACCGGATGGGCCGTTGAATCGAAACTGGCTCGTGAACAGATCGACGATTCGAGTCGAGTATTGCCCGTTCGCAAATGAAATGACGTTGACGCACAACAAACCTTGGTAGGGCACAATCCATTGTGTCACCAATTCGTTTTCCGAAGTATTGCGAACGCCAATTGGCACTCGTCGGCCCGTCGCCAATTCGAACATTTGATGCGGCTGTCCTTTGACCACGACGTACTTACCATCCGGCGAAACGACGAGGCCGGTGACGCCGTTCGCCTGCAACGAAAAGGGGACGTTGCCGATGCGAGTCAGCACTCCGGGCGGCAACAGGCGTTCGGCGTCGTCGAACCGCGTGGCCAGCCCGAACTGGGCGACGGCGGAGCTCGGCCACGCGACGAGAAAGACGATCGTCACGAACGACGCGTTTTGGAAGCGAATCATCCAGTCGACCTCGAGTGCCAGGGGTCGCCCGCCATTGTGATCTTCGAATCACCCATGATCAAGTCCGAAGCTTGAGTTCGGCCAACGCATTGTCGAAAATCCAGACGTACCGGAGGCCGAAGATTCGGGTGGCAATACGAGCTTACTGCTGTTACGCTCTCCAATCGATTCAAACCTTAAGCTACCTCGGTACGAACTTCAAGAAGCGAGGGAGTGCGAAGATGAGGAACTGACTCGACGTTCCGCAATGCGGACTGGGGCCGCGCTGATCGGTACGGCCGCACTCGGAGGCACAGCCATGGCCGACGAGCCGAAGGCCTCGAAGCTATGGCCTCTCGAGGGAGAATTGAAGGTCCACCCCAAGTACATCTACCGGTATTATCTCGCCTTCGGCGATGGACAGAGGTGCGCGCTTTACGGGCCGGACCACGGGCGTGAATCGGACCAGTTGGCTAAACTCCAACTTCCGGTCCGCGTCCGGGTGAGCGGCGTCTTGGGAACCGAACATCATCCCGGCGGGACCAAGGACAACCCGTCTCCATTTCCCGAGACGTGGACGCTTTACATGGATGTCCATGAGGTGAAAAAGATCAAGTAGTTAACGTGCGGTGTGGAGCACGCCGTTGGCGGTCACCGTTTCAACTGAAAGATCGCCTCGACTTCAACGCTCGTGCCAAGTGGAAGTTGGCCCATGCCGAGGGCCGTGCGGGCGTGGCGGCCGGCGTCTGGGCCGAACACTTCTTTCAGCAAGTTCGTCGCCCCGTTGATCACGAGGTGGCAATCGGCGAAGTCCGGGTCGGCGTTCACGTAGCCGGTCACCCGGACGACGCGCTCGATCTTGTCGAGCGAGCCGAGTTTGAGCGTGATCGCTCGCAGGATGTTCGCGGCGCACAGGGCGGCCGCCTTGGTCGCGTCTTCAACTGAGACCTGGGACGGCACTTTCCCCTTGCTCGTCAACTCGCCCGCGTCGTATGGCACTTGCCCCGACGCGTACAGCGTGTCGCCGAGGATCGAGAGCAGGTCGATCACCGGACCTTCTTTCGGCCCGCGCTCGAGCGGGTATCCGGCGGCAACGAGTTTCTGGTCGCGTTCGCCCATCGAGAGGTTCTCCAGGTTTGAGGGCTACTTCTTGTCGGCCACTTTCGTGAACGTGATCACGTGCTGCCAGGGCAGCTTGTCGTTCGTGCTCGTGTGCTTCAATCGCTTGAACTCGGCCATTTCCTTGATGACCTGCCGCTCCATCATCTTGTGAACTTCCTTGATCGGCACCTTCGGGTCTTCGGCGCGGAACTCGACGAACACGATCCGCCCGCCGGGCTTGAGCGCTTGCACCATCTTCTCAGTCATCTCGTGAGGCTGAGCGAACTCGTGGTACACGTCGACGAGCAGAATCGTATCGACGGACTCCGCCTTCAGCTTCGGATCGGCCTCGGCCCCCAGGACCGTTTCGACGTTGGCCACTTTCTCCTTCTTCATGCGGTTGGAAATGATATCCAACATTTCCTGTTGAATGTCGACGGCCAACACCTTGCCCTTGTCGCCGACGAGTTCGGCCATGCGAAACGTGTAATAGCCACTGCCGGCCCCGATGTCCGCGACCACTTCGCCGTCTTTCAACTTCAACAGCTCCAGGAGCTTCTTGGGGTTCTCCTCCTCGTCGCGCTCCGGCCGCTCGAGCCAGGTCGCGGCCGCGTGGCCCATGACGTACGCGATTTCCCGGCCCATGTAGAACTTGCCGATGCCGTTCGGATCGTGCTTGGCCCGCCACTCGTACCGGCCCTCGGTCCGGTCCTTGATGGGCGTTTCCTGGGCGAGGCCGAGCGACGTGTGGGCGATGGCGATCGCGAAGATCAACAGGAGCCGAGTTCGCATGGCGTTGTCCGGGTTGGAGAGATTGCGGGCACATCTCGGCTACTTCCAGTTCAGCGGACCCCGCGAACTTCGCGCGACCGAGTTAGCCGAGACGCATTCATCGGACTTTATTGTAGTCCATCGCGCTCACACATTTCTTTGGAGCGCCCGCCCGGCAGCGGGCAATATACAGTGAGCGTTCCTCACAGGGCCACCTGATGCCGACCCCGTCCGCGGCGCACCGACTCATTCCGCACCTGCGCAAGGTGGCCTTCAAGCGGTCGGAAGGATCGACCGATGGCCAACTTCTCACGGCGTTCGTCTCGGCGGGCGACGAGGCGGCGTTCGCCACCCTGGTCGATCGGCATGGGCCAACGGTCCTGGGTGTGTGTCGGCGTGTGGTGGGCGACGCTCATTTGGCGGAGGACGCGTTTCAGGCAACGTTTCTCGTGCTCGCACGGCGGGCGGCGACGGTTCGGCCCCGCGAAGTGGGTGCGTGGCTTTACGGGGTCGCTTATCGAACCGCACTGAAAGCCCGGACGACGGCCGCCCGCCGTCGCGCTCGCGAACAACAGGTGCCGGCCATGCCGAACGCCGCAGCGGCCCCGGGGCCCGAGGCCACCTGGGCCGAACTCCAGCCCATTCTCGATGAAGAGATCGCCCGACTGCCGGACAAGTACCGCCGGCCGCTCGTGCTGTGCGACCTCGGCGGCCGCACACAACGCGATGTCGCCCGCGAACTCGGCCTCCCCAACACGACGCTCGTGCGTCGGCTGGCGGCCGCGCGACGAATCCTCGCCGCCCGCCTGACCGAACGCGGCGTCACACTCTCGGCCGGCGCGATCGCGGCCGCGCTCGGCTGGCACGCGGCCACGTCGGCCGTCCCGGCCAAGCTCGCGGCATCGGCCGTCCGCGCCGCTTCCACTGTATTGGGCCGACCGCCGCTCGCGGTCCCGCCCCAGGTCGTTGAACTCTCCGAAGGGGTCTTGCGAATGTTTCTGATCGAAAAACTCAAAGCGGGCGCGACCGCCCTCTTGGCCGGACTCATTCTGGTCGCTGGTATCGGCTTCGTGGCCAACTCGGACCTCCGCGCCGACCCACAACCCAAAGGTGAACTGAAAGCTCCGATACCCGTCGCCCCCGAATCGGATG
Organism: Gemmataceae bacterium; assembly: GCA_031363325.1. Lineage (GTDB taxonomy): Bacteria > Planctomycetota > Planctomycetia > Gemmatales > Gemmataceae > SIAJ01. The sequence goes on along the minus strand of JANLUE010001134.1, from coordinate 3,309 downwards.
ACCTGACGTTTCTCAGGCGCACGAGCCTCGACTTCCGTGGAACGCTGCCGACGGTCCTGGAAGCCAAGTATTTCCTGAGCGACGAGGACGCCAAGAAGCGAAGCAAAGTAACCGGTTGGATGCTCGCCGATCACGGTGTCGGCAAGACGCAAGAGTTCTGCACGAAGTGCCACAAGGTGAGTGTGGGTGCCGGTGTCGCGGTCACCGATTTCGATTTCGATGGCCGACTCGATCAGTTTCACGCGGGTGGCTTTGACACCCTGCGGAACTTCCACTGGCGGCAAGCGATCGGTTCCTTCGAGGACCCGAAGAAAGCCGATCCGAATGTTAAACCTGGCGACGCCGTCGATCCGCGCAACGCCGATTTCACTCGGGCCGCCAAGCAACTCGCCGAACTCCAGGATCAACTTCGCAAGGCCGAAGACACGGCGCAGGCCAAAGAGATCGCGCGACTCAAAGTACGGCTCGCCGCCGCGGAGACGGAACTGGGAACCGCCCGCAAGAAGCTGGCCGAATGGCAAGCGAAGTCGGCTCCCAAGGCCAAGGACGAGCTGCAAGAGAGTCGGGATTTTTCGAAAACGATTGAATACTCCATCGAGCTTAAATCGGACTACCAACGATACCTGCATCAGCTCGGCGAGACCGTATCCGACGCCGACTTCCTCCAACGCACGGTGAAGGACTTGGCCGGCCGCGCGCCGAGCAAACTCGAGGAACGTTACTTCGCCGGGGACACCGACCCGAAGAAGCGCGAGAAGCTCGTCGAATGGCTCATGGGCAAGCCCGTGAAGACCGGCAACGCGCAAATCGACGACTTCCTGGCCGACCCCGCCATTCAGAAACAGTACGCGGCCTGGAGGAAAGCCCGGGCCGAGGCGGCGGAACTCGAAGCCCGCAAGAAGGAACGACTGGCGAACGCACCCCAGCTACCGACCGCGATCACCCGACTGATCGCCGACCTCGTCGCGGCGAAGAAGACCGACAACCAGTTGCTCGATGCCTTGTGCCTCGCGACGTTGGCCCGATTCCCAACGGAGAGTGAGCGAAGATTTGTGTTGGGCGAAGCGGCGAAACGAGCCGAACCGGTGGAGTTCTGGAGCGGCGTCGCCACGAGTCTCGTCGTGTCCAAAGATTCGCGAGAGTACGCGAGACAACTTGCCGGCACGAACGCACCGATCAAGGCGAGCGTCGAATTCTTCGAGTCACCAGCGAAGTCCTCGTCGATCGATCTGTTCGAGCGAGTTCTGGATTCAAAGGCGGAGATTGAGAAGGCGCGGTTGCGCGTCGATCGATTTCAGAAGTCCCAGGGGGCAATCCCGCAGACGCAAATCGACGAAGCCCGCATCGACCTCGATCTCGCCGAGAAACGAGGCAATGCGTTGCTCGCGGGCCTCGAGGACGCTCACATGGCCGCGAGCGAGGCCGTCAAGAAAGCAGCGGACGAACTCGAGTTCGCGCGGAGCTTGGTGAAGAAAGGCTTCGCTCCGAAGGCTGAGGCCGACGCGGCGGAACTCCGGTTTCGCACGGCCGAAGGGCGGGCCAAGCGGATTCACGAACTGTTCAACGAAGTTCGGAAGAAATAGCGGGTTGGGCAATGACGACGGCCGCAACGGCTCGGTGGAATTCATCGTGCCGATTGAAGCGATGCTTCGTCACGGCATCGACCAGGATCACGCCGACGCCTTTTTCCAAGACCGCCGCGCACTTGGCCGCCAACGTTCCGCGTGTGGCCGGCCGATCCTTGTTCGTCGGGCAAACCGGTTCGATCGCGCCGATCAACCGATCCAATTCGGGTCATTGCGCAGTCGAGGGACTGGTTGCCCGCGCGACGCGCGACTGGCGGGGATCGAATGGGAAAGCACCTGTCCCACGGCTTGCGCCGTGGGAATGCTGGCCGTCGGGGCCGCGTGGGGCGAATCTTCGAAGCACTGAGTCACTGCGCGAGTTGGGTCTAACTCACTTCCCCACAATTTTTCCCATCACCTCCGCCAATCGATCCACTTCGTCGGACATGTTGTAGAAGTGCGTCGAGAGGCGAATCAGCAGGCGGTCGGGGCGTTCGATGATCGGCACTTCGATGCGGTGTTTCCAGATTTCATTGCGAAGTTCGACGGCACGCTTCGCACCGTGATACGGCAACTCGAAGGCCGTCATTGAGCCGTGTAGGGCCGGGTTCGACGGTGTGGCGAGTTTCAGGCCGAGTCGGCTGAATCGGTCGCGGGTGTGCTGGACCAGCTCGGCGATGCGGCCGCGAATCTGGTCGACGCCGATCGATGCCTGGAAGTCGATCGCTTCGGGCACGGCCAGCCAGGGGCACACGTCGCGGGTGCCTTCGAACTCCAGGAATCGCGTGCGCGGTGTCGAGCCGAACGCGTCCTGCCGATTCGGCTCGCGTCGACCGGGGGATTCTTCGCCAAGCGGATACTGGTCCGGGAAATAGCCCCAACTCACGTGCAACGGCTGCAGTCGATCTTCGTTGCCCGGCCCGACGTCCAGGAAGCCCGCACCGCTCGGCGCGAGCAGCCACTTATGGCAGTTGCCCGTATAGAAGTCCGCGTTGATGGCCGACACATCGAGCGGGATCATCGCCGGCGCGTGGGCTCCATCGACGACCGTGATGATTCCCCGGCGTCGAGCCTCGGCGCAGAGTTCCTTCGCTGGCAACACGAGGCCGGTCGGCGATAGCACGTGACTGAAGAAGAACAGGCGCGTTCTCGGCGACATGGCGCGAACGGCCGCGTCCACGATTTCACCGGGATCAGTGGCCATTGTTGGCAGCGGAAACGTGCGCAGCGTCAGCCCCTGACGACGGGCGGCCCGGTCCCAGCACCAGTGCATCGCCCCGTATTCGTGGTCGGTCAGCAATATCTCACCAGGCGACGCAATCGTAAGGCCGGAGGCAACGAGGTTGATCGCGGCCGACACGTTCGTGGTGAAGACGAGTCGCGTCGGCTCGGCACCGAGGAACGCGGCGAGTCGTTCGCGGGCGTTCCAAAGCAACGGCGGAAGTTGACGGACGAAAAAATGCGTCGGCTCGGCGGCGAGCATGCGACGGTACTCGTTCGCGCGATCGAACACGGGAATCGGCAACGGCCCAAACGAACCCGTGTTCAGGTTGACGATGCTCGGGTCGAGCATCATTCGGGCGCGGTGCGTGGCCCAATCGGTTTGGTCCGAAGACCTCGCCCCCCGGCCCCGGGGACGAAGCCGAGGGGGGGGGTGAAGGGTGGGGCACGGGGGGCCCCCCAACCCGAGGGGGGGGGGGGGTGGGGGTGGGGGGGGGGGCCCGGGAGGATAAAGAAAGTTTTT
>JANLUE010001126.1:0-5228 GCA_031363325.1 Gemmataceae bacterium | reverse complement strand
GCGCTTCCTGGTGATCGACGCGTTGCGATACAAGTCGCACCCGGCGCACCTGAGTTTGAACGAGGCCCTCGAGGTGATCGAGCGGGTGAATCCGGAGAAAGCGTACCTCACGCACATGTCGCACGAATTCGACCACGATGTCCTGCCCGCCTCGCTCCCCGGCGGCGTGGAAATGGCCTACGATGGTTTGAGATTTCGGTTTTGACGGAGCCTGGAATGCCGAACGAAGCCCCGGCCGATCTGGTTCAACGCCTCAAGTCGCACGGCCAGGAACACGTCCTGTTCGGATGGGACGCCCTCGCGCCGGAACGGCGCACGGCGCTCGCGAACCAACTCGCGGCCATTGACCTCGACGAGATCGCGCGGCTCTACGCCAATCGCGACAAGGTCGAAGCGGTCCCGTCCGGCGACCGGCTCGCGCCGATTCCCATGGTCGCTGCCGACGCGATCTCGCCCGAAACAACGCGACTCGGGCACGAAGCACTCGCGCGGGGCGAATTGGCTGTCCTGCTCGTTGCCGGCGGACAGGGTACGCGGCTCGGGTTCGACAAACCAAAAGGGCAGTTCCCGATCGGCCCCGTCTCGAACAAGACGCTCTTTCAGTTTCATGCCGACAAGGTGTTCGCCCTCGCGCGTCGTTACGGAAAGCCGGTGCCGTTCCTCGTGATGACTTCGCCGGCGACCCATGCCGACACGGTCAGTTACTTTGAATCGGAGCGGTACTTCGGGCTCGGCGAAGCGAACGTTCGGTTCTTTCAACAAGGCACGATGCCGGCCGTGGACATCACGACCGGGCGATTGTTGCTGGATGCGCCGGGCACGCTGTTCTCGAGCCCGAACGGCCATGGCGGGACGTTGACCGCCGTGGCCGAGTCGGGGTTGCTCGACGAGGTCGCACGTGCCGGCGTGCGGCACATCTTCTACTTCCAGGTCGATAACCCGCTCGTGAAGATCGGCGACCCCGCATTCCTGGGCCGACACGTCGCTGATCGATCGGAAGCGTCGTCGAAGGCGATCTCGAAGGCCCACGCCAAGGAAAAAATGGGCGTGCTCGCCCAGATCGATGGCCGTTGCGGGATCGTCGAATATTCCGATCTCCCCGACGCGCTGGCCCACGAGACGGGCTCGGACGGTCGACTCAAATATCGCGCCGGCAATCCGGCGATCCATTTGTTCTCGGTCGATTTCCTGCGGCGGGTAACCCAGGGGGCGAGCAAATTTCCGTTCCACATCGCCCGCAAGAAAGTCCCCCACATCGACTCGGCTGGCCGGCCGGTCAACCCGTCAATCGAGAACGCCCTGAAGTTCGAGATGTTCGTCTTCGACGCGTTGCCGATGGCCGATCGCTGGCTTGTCGTCGAGAGCCCGCGTTCCGAGGAGTTTTCACCCGTCAAGAACGCGACCGGTGCCGATTCGCCGGAGACAACACGCCGCGACCTGTCGAACCTGGCGGGCACGTGGCTCGAAACGGCCGGCGTCTCGGTGCCGCGTGACGCCTCGGGCAACGTCACCGTTCCGCTCGAAGTGTCGCCGCGCTTCGCGCTCGACGCCGCCGAGCTTCGGGCCCGCGTCTGGCCGGGGCGAGCGATCGAAACGGCGAAGCACTTCGAGGGCTGAAGCCAGCCGAAATCCCTATCGAAGCAATTCCGGCTTCACCTTCTTCAAAAACCCGACGGTCGTCCCCAGGATCAATCCTTCGATCAAGCCGAGCGCGGAGTACGCGATGAACTGAGGCACGGCGATCACGGTCCAGTCTTCCGTGCCGCCGAGGATCAACACCGCGACGTTCAAAGTGGCGGTCCACAGGACGACGACCAGTCCCGTCGCGAAGCCGGCCCACCATTCGTAGCGACGGCGGGAAATCATCGTTAGGCAGCGATACATCGGCCGGGCGCACAAGGCGGGGATTGCGATCACGACCATGTTTACCCCAAGCGTCGTGAAACCGCCGTGGCCGAGCAGGCAAGCTTGCATGGTTAGGCCAACGGCGATTGATAGCGGGGCGCGTCGGCCAAGGATCAGGCCGACCAGGGCATTGAGGAGCAGGTGAACGCTCGTCGGGCCGACGCGGACGTGGATCGACGAGGCGACGAAGAACGCGGCCGTCAGCAGGGCGATTCGCGGCACCTCGTCGTCCGCGAAGCGATACAGCGACGCGACGAGCAGCAGCCCGGCGATGATGAAACCGCCCGACCAAACTCCAGTCGCCAGCACGCCATCCGAAATGTGTACGGCCAGGAGGCTCATTTCTCGATCGGCTTGAGCGGCACTTTGTCGTCGACCACAACCCACAGTGTGGCTCGTTCGCGGAGGGGGTACTTCACGCCCTCGTGCTCCCTCATCGGCCCCGTGGTGCCAAGCCCGATCGCCCGGGTCGCGGTGATCGCCCACCAGCCCGCGTCCGGCAATGTGAACGTGCCAATTCCATCGCGGTCGCCGTGAACGACGTAGGTCATGTGTTCGTCCGGCGGCAATTCCTTCGGCGGCGTTGGGTTGTAGCGTTCAATCTCGAAGATGTGCGAACCCGCCACGTCGGCGACGGCCTGGAACACCATGCCGGGTCGAAGCCCGTAGGGGCGGGTCTTGGGCGTCAGCGTGAACTCCGGCAACTTCGAGTACGAATTCGCCCAGCCCTTTTGAGTCACGACATGGACGTTGACCCGGGCGATGTCCTTGACGAAGTGTTTCTCGTCGGCCATCCAGAGCGCCGGCGATTCGAAAAGAATTGTGAAATCGCCGCGACCCGTCGGCTGAAACGTCGCCTTGTACGCGACCGCCTTCTTGCCGTCGGCCGCTGGCAGCTCGACTTTCTCGAGCGCCTTGAGCAAGTCCGTTTCCTTGCCATCGGGCCCGAACGCGATGGCGCGAGTCGGCTTTTGCGTGTCGCTCAACTCGTGTTCGAACGGGTGCCCGAACGCATAAGTGATTGTGACTTTGTCGCCTTCCTTGACCGAGTGCCGATCCGGCAGGAGCAAGTGATAGTGAGCTTGCGCGAGCGCCGGGTAGAACAAGAAGGCCAGGACAAGGACGGTTCGCATCGGCGGCTCCGGGCGGGCACTGCCATCCTACGAATGGGAAAAACGTATTACCACGCCGAAACTCCTGATCGTCACCCCGGCCCCGCCGGGCTCGCGCCGCGGCAACCGCGTCACGGCCGAACGCTGGTGCGGCATCGTTCGCGATCGTGGCTTTCGGGCGGAGATCGCGGAACGGTATGACGATCGACCGGCGGACGCGCTGATCGTCCTGCACGCCGGGCATGGAGCCGATGCGGTGCGGCGGTTCCGTTCGCTTCACCCGGAAGCGCCGATCCTGGTCGCGGTGACCGGGACGGACATCTACGGCGACTTCGATCGAGCCGAGGTCCACGCGACTCTTGTGGCGGCCGACCGGATCATCGTCCTGCAACCACGAACCATCGACGACCTCGCCCCGGAATTCCGGTCGAAGGCCCGCGTCATCTTTCAGTCGGCCGAACCACCGGATGGGCCCCGCAATCTCCGTGACGATTCGTTCGACGTGTGCGTCGTTGGCCACCTGCGGCCCGTGAAGGATCCATTTCGTTTGGCCGATGCCGTTCGATTGTTGCCGACCGATTCTCGAGTACGCGTCCTGCAACTGGGGCAGGCCCTTTCGCCGGACATGGCCGAGTTGGCGAAGCGCGAGATGGCTGCGAATCCACGGTACGAATGGATCGGCAATCTGAACCGCGCCGACTGCCTGGCGGCGATGTCGCGGTGTCGATTGAGCGTGCTCACCTCGCTGTCCGAAGGCGGCCCGGCCGCGATTGCCGAAGCGATCGTCGCGGGCGTGCCGATGTTGGCCACGCGCGTGTCGGGCTGTATCGGCATGCTCGGCGCGGACTACCCGGGCCTGTTCGAGCCGGGCGATACGACCGGGCTCGCCGAATTGCTCCTTCGGGTCGAACGCGAGCCGGCGTTCCAACAGGAACTCCAAACCGCGTGCGATCGGCGTCGGCCCTTGTTCCACCCGGACGCCGAGTCGGCCGCCTGGCAAGCGCTGCTGAGCGAAGTTATGCCGCGCGTCTAACAACGTTCGCGGCTCGACGCTTGTCGCATACAATCGCCCCATGAAACTCGGGCTCATCAATTCCGCCTGGGCGCAGGCGGGCCGCGACACGGCCTATGGCATTCGCACGACCAAGGAAATCGGCTTCGACGCGATCGATATCTTCGCCGATCCGCTCGACATCGATTCCCGCGAACGGCGACTCATTCGCCGGGAGTGCGAGCGGGCCGAGTTGCCGATCGTGAGCGTCGCTTGTGTCGCGGTCGGGCTGATCGATTTCAACCCGTCCGTGCAACACTTCCACATCGACCGCTGCGAGGCCTACCTCGATTTCTGCCACGAACTCGAAGCGAAAAACCTGCTCCTCGTGCTCGGCGAGTACATCTGGGAACGCCAGGTGATCCCGCCGGCCGAGCAATGGCGAACGGCCGTCGCCAACTGTCGTCAACTGGGAGACTACGCGGCGAATCTCGGGCTGGGGATCGCGCTCGAACTTGAACCGTTCAAGCTGTCGCTGCTCAACGACGTGGACTCGATGGTGCGGTTCATCGACGAGGTGGATCATCCGGCCGTGCGCGCGAACATCGACGTGTCACACTTGCAATTGGCGGGCGTCGCGCCGGCGGAACTTCGACGGCTGAAAGGGAAGGCGATTCACGTCCATATCAGCGATTGCGATGGCCAAGTTCACGGCGACCTGCCGCCCGGCCGAGGCGTCGTGGACTTTGGGCCGTACCTGCGCGAGATCAAAGCCCTCGAAATTGATGGGGCCGTGAGCATCGAACTGGAATATTCGCCGGAGCCCGACCGGATCGTCGACTGGGTTCGCGAAGCGTACACGGCGACGGACCGGCTGATGAGCGAAGCGGGCCTGCGCGGGTGAGGGTGCGATTCACGCCGTGTCAGGCACTCACGTGTTTTCGGAAGAATTCTAACCACAGAGTCACAGTGATGTTGCTGTCGAATCGCAATCGATTGAAATGCGATTTTCGATTTCAATGATACTATCGACCACTTGCAAAATGCGTCATCAGCACTCTGTGTACTCTGTGACTCTGTGGTTAGGAATTGAATATTGAATATTGGCGCGTAGTTGCTGTTAAGGCGCGTTCACCGTAGGCGTAGCGGGTCTTTGACCGACTCCAATACCAACGGCGAACCGGCTGCGTAAGCTGCCGGGTCCCGTGCCGACCCAGAAC
>JANLUE010000745.1:0-5180 GCA_031363325.1 Gemmataceae bacterium | reverse complement strand
GACCCGCCATTCTTCCGATTCAACGAAGCCCTCGCACCCTATCCACCCGACAAGTTCGACAAGCTCCGACGGATGTGGGGGCCGCACGTCGTCCGCCCGAACCAGGTGCCCCGGCAGATTCACGACACCCAGTCGATGGCTTCGCCGCCGAACGTCCGATTCAAGGACAACGTGTTGACCGCCGTGATCGCCAGCGAGTTCTTCGAGAACCAACTCACGTTCGCGCGAGCCTGGACCGGCGTCGTCAGCGACAATCCCGAACTGTTGGCCGCCCTGGCCGTCGTCAAGGCGAAAGACCCGGCCGCCGAACCCGACCTGACGATGAGCCTCGCCAAGATGCCGCCCCGGAAATGGCGCATCGGCTGGCTGCGAACCGACCTCGAGCCGAATCCCGTCATCACGGGCCCGGGCAGCAAGTAGCCGCGAGATCTCCATGCGACCTCTCCTGATCGCCCTGACGGTCTGCGCTTCGCCGCTCGCGGCCGCGGATGGCCCGTGGGCCGATGGCACACGCGTCGTGTTCCTCGGCGATAGCAACACATTCGCCGGGCGCTTCATCGCGTATCTCGACGCGGCCCTGATCGCCGCCGAACCGGGTCGCAAGATCGAGTTGCTCAACCTGGGCCTGCCGAGCGAAACCGTGTCGGGGCTCTCCGAGCCCGACCATCCCTATCCACGGCCCAACGTTCACACCCGCCTCGCGGCCGTACTCGCCAGGACCAAGCCGAACGTCGTGGTCGCGTGTTACGGAATGAACGACGGAATCTACTATCCGTTCGCCGCCGATCGGTTCGACAAATATCGGGACGGCTTTCTGAAGTTGATCGCCGACTGCGAGGCGGCCGGCGCGAAGGTCGTCTTGATGACCCCCTGTCCTTTTGACCCGCTTCCGCTCAAGGACAAAGTGCAACCGGCCGGGGCCGAGAAATACAGTTGGGTTCGGCCTTACGAAAAGTACGACGACGTGCTGGCCAAGTACTCCGAGTGGCTGGTGACGCTTCGAGACAAGAAGTACGTCGTGGCCGACGCGCACTCGGCCGTGCGGGCGCATCTCGAATCGATGCGGAACCATGAGCCGAACTATCGTGTCTCGGGCGATGGCATCCACCCGGACGCGAACGGGCATTTCATCGTGTTCAACGAACTGGCCCGCGTCTTGAACCTGGACCACGGGCCAGCATGGGCGCACGCGGCCGGCAATGGTGCCGAAATCAACCGCACCGTTCGCCTGCCGTTTCCGCGCGATCCGACCTGGCACAAGCGAGTCGCCAATTCACAGTCCGTCGGCCATGAGTTCGGCCGATTTCAACTGGCGGTCACGGGTCTCGAAGCCGGTTCGTACACGCTGTACGAAGGCGATCGCAAGGTCGCCGAAGCGTCGGCCGATCAGTGGAAGATCGGGTTCGATCTGGGGTCCGCCAAAGAACTGAGTGCGGTCCGCCGCTCGCTTGAGTTCTGGAACAAGCTTGAAGAAAAGAACCGCCTCCTCGGCCTCGCCTGGCTGACCGATGTCGGCCACAAACGACCCGACACTCCCAAGGGCCTGCCGCTGGCCGAGGCTCAAGCCAAGGCGAGCAAGCTCGACGCCGAGGCCCGCACGCTGGCGAAGCCCGTCGAATTGAAGTTGAAGATTGTCGCGAAGTAGCGGGGTCATTTTCGGCGTTTCGAGCGCTTGCCGTTCGCTCGATCGACCAGCCATTTCACATTTGCCTCAGTGAGCTTCGCCAGCCACTGCGGCCAGAGCCAAACGACATTTGAATGGTATTTGCCAAAGCGGTCGCGAAGTCGAAACGAGATGGTATGATCGCGCGGTGCCCGATGGCCACCGTAGGCACTATGGCCGGCAAACACGGGTTCGAGTTCGGGGAACGCGGCCCGAATGACTTCGGCGGCGCGCGTCATCTCGCTCGACGTCGCTTTGCGATTGACTGCGGACATCGCAATGTCTCTCAAGCAGGATTCGTTTGGTTCCGAAGCCTTGAGAGTGGAATGCCCGGCTGGGTTCACGCATTCCATGTCGAAGTAGTGCGAGTTGAAGCGGAAGATCGTCGCGATGTCGACCCCACTTCCGATCCCAATGGCAGAAAGATCACGACAGAAAAATGGCCCTCGCGCGACAACTCGCGTCCGAGGGACGATTTTTCTGTCGGCATTTTTCTGCCGATCGCCGCGAAGGTGATCTCTTCCGCATGGCGGATGGCGTTCGCGGCAACTCTCAGGCGTCCACTCGAACCGGCCTTACCACTTCCATTCGACGCCGACGCTCCAGCCGTGGGCCCAGTAGCCCGTGTCGCGACGGCGGAAGTTCGGTAGCCGATCGCCGGCCGGGGCGAGGGCCGCGCCCGTTGGGTCCGGGATGAACGTCGAGTTCACGCCGTCGCGATCGATCTGCTCGCCGGCCCGTGTGACGTTGGTCCAGTACAGGAAGTTGTAACCGCCGAACACTTTCAAGCGCGGCGTGAGTTGGAAGCCGATCGTCGAGCCGACTTCCGGGATCACCGAGAAGCGATCGTACGTGTTCGCGCCGATGTTCGTCGTCTGGGCGAGCAGGCCACCGCGAGCGTTCACGCCGGCCGAGGTGCCCGTCGATCCATCAATGTCGATGCGTTGATTCGTGAAGCCGAGCGCGACCGTTGAACGAAGACCGAAGGTCATGCGGCCGAGTTGCCATTCGTTGGCGAACCCGAGCGTGCCGCCGTGGAACTGGTTGCGGGTCTCGAAGCGATCGAAGCTGACGATCTGCGTGCCGACCGGGAGCGGGGCGGCCGGGCCAGCCGTCAGGTCGGCGCGAATGCCAAGCGTGTCGCGCAGGAACAGGTAGCGATAGCCGACCAGGAAGTCGAACTTGTTGCCGAGCCCAACGCTGGCGAGCGACGAGCGATAGGTCAGTTCGCCGCCGATCAGATCGGACGTACTGACCACGCTCACGCCACCGGTCAGAACCGTTCCGTTCGCGATGAACGCGATGAGTTGCGAGTTTTCCAGGCCGGTCGACGCGTCGCGGAACGGGCGGAACAGGCCGGGGTTTCCGTTCGAGGCCGCGGAGAAGGTGTCCGTCGTGCGGCCGAGGAACAGGAACGCCGCTTCGATCGACGAGCCGCTGTCGCCGAGCGGCATGCCGGCGCGAACGCGGAGGCCGGAACGCCAATTCTGCACCACGTTTTCATGGCCGTAGAGGATCGTCGTGTCCGCCGAATCGAGCGTGCCCGCGGAGCCGAGGGGGGCCGTCGTCACGAGAGCCGGGATGCCGACGCCTTTCGATTGCCAGTTGATGAATTCGGGCACGACCCAGAAGCCGGGTCGTTGATTGTCGGCAACGGGAAAGCTCGCGGAGGGCGTGGCCGTGCCATCAAGGAACGGCGTCGAGGTGCCTGGCCCGGCCGGCATGGCCATCGGACCCGATGGCATGATTGCCGGAGTTCCTGGAGCGGGGCCGGTCATCGGGTCGGCCGAGTCGGCGGCGAACCCACCGGGGAGGGGGGTCTCCAAAGCCGGGGCGGGGCCGTTGGTCGCGTAGGTCGGCGGGTTCGGGGCCGTGTAGTCGCGTGGGATGTAACGCGGGTAGCCGGGATTCGGCGCCACGCCACGCGCGACAAACCCCTCGCCCGGGATCGGCTTGCCGAGCGTCGCCGGCTGAGGCTTGCCGAGCGTGGCCGGCCGGTCTCGCGCCTGGGCGGCTCCCGCAAAAGCTAAACAACAAGTGGCAGTCGCCCACGCCCAGAGTTTTCGCCGGTTCATGCCAATGCTCCGTCCAGGTCGGCCGGGGAGGGCCGGGATGTCGCGTTCTCGCGGTTTGTCATCGTCTTCCGCATTCGCCCGAAATGACCGAGAGGCCCGCAATGACGACTGGTTCGGATTTCCGGCCTCCGCAGAACGCGGACACCTTGCCCCAACTACCCAGATTGGACGAAGGTCCTACGGTTGACGGTGGGTCAAAGACGATGATCTCAGAACACAAATCCGGCCCGCGACGTTGGACGGTTGCCATCTTCGATGCGCTGGTCACGATCCATGGCGGCGAACTCGTCGATTGGCCATGAACGGAGCGCGGCGATGCCTTCCGAACATAAGTCCGGCGTGCGACGATGGACGGTCGTTCTCGCGATCACGCTGGTCGCTTTGGTGAGTGGGCTCATCGAAATGGGCATCGCCCGGATTCGGGCCGCCAGCCACCGATCGCAATGCCAGAATCAACTCCGGAGCCTTGGCCTTGCCGTCAAGAACCACCACGACGCAATGGACCACTTGCCGGCTGGCACTTCAGGCGACCTGAAGCGGCCGCCTGACGAACGCAAGAGTTTCTACGTCACCTTGCTTCCGTTCATTGAAAAGGGCATTTATCGAACAATTCTCGACGCACCAGGTTGGCGCGAGGCTACCGACGAAATTGGTTCCGAGTTACCCTGGAGAATGTTCCATTGCCCCGAATGGCTCAATACCGAACCCGGCCAGGTTCCGAACGTCACTCCCTACATCGGTCCGGCCGGGCTTGGGACGGACGCCGCCAAGTTCGATGTCGTCAACAAGCGAGCCGGCGTCTGGGGCTACGATCGCACGACGAAGTTCAGCGACATCACGGATGGGCTCGACAACACGCTCCTGTTCGTTGAATCGACGCGCGACAACGATTTCTGGTATCGCGGCGGGTCGGCCACGGTTCGAGGTGTCGATCTCGCCGATGAGCCGTACTTCGGCGCGGATCGACAGTTCGCCGGCACGCATCGCCGGCGAATCCTCTGGGCCAATCGGCCGATCGGCATGAACGTCGCCTTTGCCGATGGCTCGGTTCGCTTCCTGGCGCTCGATCTCGACTCAAGCGTCTTCGAAGCGCATGTCACGATTCACGGCGACGAAGTCGTCGATGGGCATTGAGCGGAGCGCGACGATGTCCTCCGAACACACGTCCGGCCGGCCTGCGAGGATGGAAGGTATCGAAACGGGCATCTTCCTGACTCGGGCCGCTGGTCAGCGACACCAATCTGCTCGAGCGGAAGTATCGTGCGTGTGTCGACTATGGCGTGGTCGATTTCGACATTAAACCCAATTCACGGAGAGAACCGGAGTTTTTGCACGGCCTCGCGTTCTGGCGAACGCGGCTACGGGACGCGAATCATAGCCGCGTTCGCCAGAACGCGGGGGACGCCGCAATGGATTTGGGTTTTGGTTCGACGGCCGCGGCA
>JANLUE010001101.1:0-4145 GCA_031363325.1 Gemmataceae bacterium | reverse complement strand
GGAGTGGGCATGATGCCCTTCAGTCCGGACACCGCACGGAGGCGGTCCCATGAGCGATCCCATTCCTCTCGACCGGCATCGGCTGACGCACGGCCGCCTGCTCCTCGACGTGGGTCATTCGGTCGATGCGGGCGGGCTGTTGGGCGGCCTCGATCGGCCCGATCTGCCGGCCGACACGCGCGCGGAGGTTCATCGCCTCTTTGGTGAAATCGCCTTCAACGTGGGCCGATTCCGCGTGGCGCGGCGACGCTTTCGCGCCGCCATTCGACTCGAACCGAGCGTTGCCGAGAACTACGCCTCCTTCGCGCTCGCCGTCGCTTCGGACCCGGACGCGAGCCCGATCCTTGCGTGGAAGGCGCTACGTCGCGCCGTTCGCTTGAACCCCCGCGAGCCACGCTACTGGGCCGCCCTCGGCCAGGCAGCGCTGCGGCTCGGCAAGCGCCGCTCGGCCCGACTCGCGTTCCGTCAAGCGGTGCTCCGCCGGCCCGATCGACTGATCACCCTCGCCGAGATCGTCGATGGCTTCCTGGCGTTGAACTGCATCGGCGACGCCCGCGAGTTGGTGACCGAACTCCGGTTCCGTTATCCAAACGACCCGGCCGTCGCGGGGCTGTGGAATCAGTTCCGCTATGCGGTCGCCCGGCGCGAGCAGCAAGCCCGCCGCGATCGACCCGACGCCACGATCCTGCCCTTCCCGGGTCGCGACTCCGAATCGACTAACCCGATGCCCGGCGTCATCCGCACCGATTGCTTCTCGCAAGGGCGGCCGCATCTGTTGCGGTTGGCGGAATTCGATCGGCGTCGATAATTCGCGGCGAAGTCCCGCAGGTTGGCTTCGCCCGCACGGGCCACTAATCTCCCTCAATGAATCCTCCCGAACCGGGGCGGCGCGGGTCCGATCTCGGGCTCGTGTTGCGCAAGCTGCTCACCGATGCGAAAGGCGTCGCGACCGTCGCGCCGAGTTCGCGGGCATTGTCGCGGGCCATCGTGCGCGGCATCGACTGGGCGAACACGAAGTGCGTCGTGGAACTCGGGGCCGGCACCGGGCCGAACACGGCCGAGCTGGTGAAAGTCGCGCCGCCACATGTTCGTCTCGTGGTCAACGAGTTCGACCCGGATTTCTGCCAGCGCCTCCGCGAAAAATTCCCCGGGCTCGATGTGTTCGAAGGCGATGCGAAGCTTCTCGGCGAACAACTGAAGGCGCGCGGCATCGACCGGGTCGATCACGTCCTTTCGGGCTTGCCGTTGACGCACTTCACGCCGGCCGACCGGGCGAGCGTCATCGACCAATGCGGCGAAGTTCTCGGTTCAACGGGCGAGTTCCGCCAGCTCACGACGGCCCCGTGGCTGTACCGCAAACTCTATCACCGCCACTTCAACGAAGTGTCGTTTCGATTGGTCGCGTGGAACCTGCCGCCGGGCGGGGTGTACTACTGTCGCGGTTGGAAGCGAACTCCGGCTCCCACTCTCCGCTTCGGAGAGGGGCTTGGGGGGTGAGGTTGGCGATCGGGCCGATCCATTCGTTCCAACGCGAACAGCTTGCCAATTTCCGCCGCCCTCCCTTCGCTCGCTTCTGCCCGAACCGCTCCCGTGACCTACGTTAACGGCATGACGACCCCCGCGCGCCGGCCCGGCTTCGACCTGTTCCTGATCAGCGGCCTCGTGCTGTTTCTCGAACTCGCCTGCATTCGCTGGTTCCCGGCCCACGTGCTCTATCTGACGTTCTTCACGAACGCCGTGCTCCTGGCGGCGTTCGTCGGCATGTCCGTCGGGTGTCTGCTTGCCGATCGACCGGTGCGAATGCTCAACCGCACGCCGATGTTCGTGGCCATCTCCTTGGCAGTCGGGTTGATCATCGTCCACTATCGCAACTCGCTCGAACGGTTCGTGAACGTCGGCAATCAGGAGAACCCGGAGGTCGTATTCTTCGGGGCCGAGGCGGGGGTGGTTCGGCAATGGGAGATCGAGTTTCCGGTCGAGATCGTGTTGGCGGCGTTCTTCATCCTGATCGCGGCCGCAATGATCGGGCCGGGCCAGGAGATGGGTCGGGCGTTCAATCGCGTCGCGAATCGCGGTCAGGCGTATGCGTTCAACTTGCTCGGCAGTCTCGCGGGCATCGGCCTGTTCGCGCTATGTTCCGCGTTTCAGATGCCGCCGCTCATTTGGTTCGGCATCTGTGTCGCCGGCCTGCTCGCGTTCCTGCCGCTCGGCAAGCCACACCCGACCGCCTACATCTTCCTGGCGTTGATCCTCGTTCTCTCGGTCCGCACTTCCGGCGTGATCGACCACGGCGACGATTCGGCCAAGACCTACTGGTCGCCCTACTATCGTGTCGACTTCGGCGGCGACAAGGCGTCGATCTCGACGAACCTGATCTCGCATCAGACGATCCAGCCGATCGACCGGCCCTCCGTTGAGCCGTACCCGTTGCCGTACATGTTCCAGCGCGACGTGAAGAAGGCCGATGGTACGCCCGCGTGGCCGGCGTTCAAACGCGTGTTGATCATCGGGGCCGGCTCGGGCAACGACCTCGCGCGAGCGCTCCAATGGTGCGGGCCGGACGTGCGCATCGACGCCGTCGAGATCGACCCCGTGATTCAGACGCTCGGCGCGAAACATCATCCCGACAAGCCATACGCCGACCCCCGGCTCACGTTGCACCTGAACGACGGTCGCAACTTCCTGCGCAGGGCCCCCGACGCCGAATACGACCTTGTGGTGTTCGCGTTGATCGATTCGCTCGTGTTGCAATCGGGCTACAGCAACCTGCGGCTCGAAAGTTATCTGTTCACGGTCGAGGCGTTCAAGGACGTGCGCCGTGTGTTGAAGCCGACCGGCGTGTCGGCCGTCTACAACTTCTTCCGCCAGGGCTGGATCGCCGCTAAGCTTCGCGATCAGATGAAACTCGCGTTCGGCGTCGAGCCGGCCATGTTGATGAACCCTCCGAAGGACCACGTCAAGATCGACGAATTCGATAGTGGCTTCACGGTCTTCTTCGCGGGCTCGGCGGAAGCGATCGACCCGCTCCGGGCGAGCTTCGCGAAGTCCGGCAACACCTACTGGTACCCGTGGGCGAAGGTCGTGAAGCCCGACACGCAAGCGCGCTTCACCGGCCCGGACGATCCGCCCCCGCCACTCGAAGCCGACTCGATTGGCGTACCGACCGACATCGGCGGCGCGCCCGTCCAACCCAAGTGGGCCCGGTTCCGAATCGCCACGCTCGACGCGTCGCCGGCCGACTTGCCGCCCGCGACGGACGACTGGCCTTTCCTCTACACCCGCAAGCCGTTGATCCCCGGGCACACGCTGTTCGGCATCGCTTTGATGGTCGGGTTGTCGCTCGTCGTCTGGTTCGGCGCGTCGAAGTTGGCGGGCCGGGCGGACGACGTGCAATCGGCCGGGCCATCGGAGACGGGGCTGTTGTTGCGATCGTTCTTCCTGGGCGCGGGCTTCATGCTGGTCGAGACGAAAGCCGTCGTCCACATGGCGTTGTTGTTCGGCGGGACGTGGACGGTCAACACCGTCGTGTTCGCGGCGGTATTGTTGATGTCGCTCGCGGGCAACCTCGTCGCGATGAAGTTGAAGCCCAAGAATCTGGCACCCTGGTATGTGGGCCTGTTCGTGAGCCTCGCTCTGAACGTAGTAATCCCGATCGATGCGTTCCTGGGCCTCGCGTCGGCGTTGCAGATCGGCGGAGCGTGCCTTCTGGCGTTCGCGCCGGTGGCGTTCGCTGGCGTGATCTTCTCGACGAGCTTCGCCCGGTCGACGCATCCGAACCGCATGTTCGGCGCGAACGTGGCCGGCGCCTTGCTCGGCGGCCTCGCCGAGAACGCGTCGATGCTGCTCGGCTTCCGCTATCTGATTCTGGTGGCCGTCGCGTTCTACGCGCTGTCGAGCCTGGGCCACTCGAAGAAGGCGTGACCCGTTTCGACGGACCGCGCGCAAAAATTTCCCGCTCGTCGTTCGAGCGCCTTCCAGGTCGGTGTCGCGGGACACTCACGGCGAGCCGGCTGACCGCGTGATCGTCACCCAAGCCATGACCCAGCGAGCCGGCGGCTGACACCGCCGGTGCGAATGTCAGGGACAAGGTAGTTTCTCTCCGGAGTTCCGTCGGCGTTATCGAGCTTCAGATGGACAATGCCATC
>JANLUE010000742.1:0-4558 GCA_031363325.1 Gemmataceae bacterium | reverse complement strand
GGTTCGCCTCGAAGTTGTAGTTCGCCCGCAGCGAGTTCCAGCGAATGATCGCCGACAGGCGCAGGAGTCGAACCCACTGCAACGGCCAAAAGCCGGCCCGACGTGCGATCGCCAACTCCGCATCACGCTCGGGGTCGTTTGGAAACCGATAGTGACTGAGAATTTGTTGACGCACATGGTGCGTGGCCGTCGAGAACGGAAAGTGGATGAGCCAGTCGCCGACGAGTTCGTTCAACCAGCGATTGCGGAACAGCGTCCCGAGCGCCGCTTCTTGACCGAGTAGTAGCAAGCGATGTTGCGCCGGGCCGATCAACGCGACCGCGAGCAAGCCAATTGGAACATCGGTCCACCAGGGCAACTGGCCTTCGCGCCAGCGAAAGAACGCGAGCGCCGCCCAGACGACGAGGCCGACATACGCATAGGTCGTCAGCAGGGCGGCCACGTTGCGGAGCCGCGAGCCGGCATTATTCGAGTCCGTCCCCATCCGATTGGCCTTCTCCCCGGCCGGGCGCCGGAGTAACCTATCACACTCGCACGGGCGGCACGAGGCCGATTCTTCCCGAGGCACGGATGCACTGGCTTCTGATCGGCTACATGTTTCTGTTCATCCATCGGCCGTTCGAGCTGTACCCACTGCTCGGCGACCTGCACGTCGAACGCGTCTACATTCTCGGCGTGATGTTGTACTGGTGCGTGTATCCACAGAAGCGCTGGCTGCCGAACCCGCAACACTACGCTTACTTCGCATTTGCCGGAGCCGTCGCCGCGTGTTGGCTGATGTCCCCCTGGGCCGACCAGGGTCAGATCGTCGTCGAGAACTGGTTCAAGATCCTGGTTTTCTATGTGTTGATGGTCACGTGTGCCCGCGACGAGAAAGGCCTGCGACGGCTCGTCGCCGGGTTCCTGTGCGTGATGGCGATCTACATGTTGCATTCGACGAAGGAGTTCATCGGCGGTCGGCACACGTATCGGATGGGCATCGTGCGCATGTTGGGCGTCGATACGTCGCTCGGCGACCCGAATAGCTTTGGGGCGAGCATCGTGTTCGCCTTGCCGTTTGTGCGCGGCTGCTGGCTGGCGACGAAATCGAATCTGGTTCGCACCTTGCTCACGGGCTACCTGGGGCTCTCGGTCGGGTGCATTTTGTTGACGGGCTCGCGATCGTCGTTGCTCGGGCTTTGCGTGTGGGGCACCTGGGTGATCCTGCGGAGTCAACATCGGGCCCTGGGACTGTCGGCCGCCGCGCTCGGAGCGCCGCTCGTGTTCCTGACGCTGCCAGATTCCCTGCAGACACGCTTCGAGACGATGGTCAACCCGGACGTTGGCCCGGAGAACGCCCGCGTTTCGGGCGAGGGTCGCATCGAGGGATTCTTCAAAGGCATGGACTTGATCGCGGCCTATCCGGCAACTGGGATTGGACCCGGTTCCTGGCGGCCGGCCACGGGGAGCAAGCTCGAATCGCACAACCTCTACGGCCAAGTGTGCGGTGAAATGGGAGCGGCCGGCGTGCTGACGTTTGGTGCGATCCTCGGCTGCTTCGCCGTGAACCTTTGGTGGATGCGCAAGGCCGTCGCCCGCGACCCGGCCGGCGACGAGACGTTTGAACGTCACCTTGCCGGCGCGGTGGCGATGGCCGTCTTCCTGATGTTGTTCGAAGGCAACTTCGGGCACAATCTGTTCCGGCACAACTGGCTCTGGTTCGGCGGCTTCCTGATTGTCGCCCGATACGTGGTCGAACGCAGGATCGCCGACGCGCCGGAAAGCGAGTTCATGGAGCTGCCGACCCGCGTCTATTCGTGGCGAGTGCGGACGGCGTAGTTTTTGGGTCGAGCCGCCACAGCTTGACCGGGTGTTACTTCACGACCGAGACCAACTCGAACTCGATTCGCCAGCCGGCGAGTTCTTTCGCTTCGGCCAATCGGTCGCGGAAAGCGCGAACAACATCGGCCGACGCGGCGAAGCGAATCACTGCGGACTTCTTGCCGACCAGGTCGATGGCCACGATTCGGCTATCGGGTCGGATCGCACGTTTGACGGCCGACGCGATCAACTCCGCCGCGTCGCGATCCGGGGCGGTGCCGCGAATGGTGTTGGGTGGCGCGACGATCCCCGGGGCGGCTTCAACCGGGAGGTCCGGCGATTCGGGAACGGTCGTCGGGACTGGCTTGATGACGTTGACCGGCGGTACGTCCGGGATCGACGGCGCGGGATCGTTCGGCTGCGGAGCTCGTAGCGTCGCCTTTGGTTCCGAGTTCGTGATCGTCGGCAATTTCAACGACGCGGGCGAAGACTTCCACTGGAGATCGATGGCGGGCGAGCCGATCGAAGGTCCGCTCAACGCAGGACCGTACGGCGACGTACCGGCGATGTCTTCCTTGCGAATAATCGCCGGCGGCGCGACGATTGAACTCGGCGGAATCGGTGCGACTTCGGGGACGATGTTCGGCAGCGCGCCGCCGACCCGATTGACCGGGACCGCGCCGGGTGTCGTCCCCACGACATCGTGCCAGTTGGTTGGCACGTTGGAATAGGAGCCGTTGGGTGCGAGCGGATTGCGGCCCGGCGTCGGCGCTCCGTAGCCATACCACTTCCAGGCCGGGCCGTCGCCGGCGGTCAAGGCATCGACCTTGTGATCGGTCGGCTTCGGCTTTTCGTCGCCGGTGAAGAGCCCGAATGGATCGTACCAGGCCGGCTTGCGTTGACTGTATCGCGTTGGATAGTCGCGTGGCTCTTGGGCCGAGAGCGGGCCGCCGAGTGCGCAGGCGGCCGCCAGGGCCAGAACGGCCCGGCGGGCGAATCGCGGCGTCGGTCGGCGATCGGTCACAGTCCCATCCCTGGGGGCGTCGAATCCGTCTCAAAAAACATTAGCGTTGCGATCGCCGTTGCCCGGCGTTGCGGGCGAAGTTCTGGCCGCTCGTTGGGCCGAAGTAATTCAGCGTGTTGTTGAACCCCACCGGATGGCCGGTCGAGGGCATGCGCGGGGCACCACGTTGATCCTCGCCGACCAAATCGTTGAGCGTGTCTACGACCGGGAAGAAGGTTTGCCGTGGGCCAAGGTTCGCTTGACCCGCCATGCCCGCGAAGCCCGGCTGCGAGCCGGGGCGTACGCCGTAATAGTAATTCACCGCGTTGTTCCCGCCGCGCAGCAAATTCAAATACGGGCTGAGCGGTTGCGCCGCGCGGTTGGTCGCGTTCTGCGAGTAGCCGGACGGATTGCCGGGCCCGGTGTTTTGGCCGTACGCGCAGTTGGCGAACAACGCGATGGCGATTGGTACGAGGTATTTCATGGTGGTCAGTTCCCGGTGTTCGTGTTCTGGCGTCGATTGGTGATCGTGTTGTAAGCCGACCCGCCGAGCAGCGACAGGCCGAGCACGCGTTCGATCGGCGTGAAGATCTTCTGCAGGTAGCCATCGACACGATAGGCCTTGTCGGCCCGCACATAGACGCGATCGCCCGGCAACAATTGATAGTTGGTCGGCGTGACGGCGTGTTGCGTGATCGCGACGTAATCAACGGGCAGAATCTGTTCGCGCTCGCTGGCGTGCGGCGTTCGCCGCGCGACCCAGATGTGTTGCTTCGATGCGACGAGCGGCAGTCCATTCACATTCGCCAACGCATCGAGCACGGTCTCAAACCCCTGGAACGGGAAGCGATAGATTTGCTCCCCCTGGCCGGCCCCATCCGTGATGACGTAATACGCTTTGCTGTTGTACCCCATCACATCGACGGCCACGAGCAACTTGTCCGGCGAACCGACCGAGGTCGTCTTGGCGGGGAACGTCGTCTCCAGTTTCTTGAGTTGATCGAAGGCAAGCCGTCGGACCGCGTCGCGAACCTGATCGGTCGTCAGGCCGGCCACGGGTAGCGTGCCGTACACACCAAGATTGATCGTGCCGTCCGGTCGTACGAGATGCTGACCCGAGATGTCTTGCGGCGAGATCGGCACCGCCGGGCCGCCCTGTTCCTTTGGCTCCGTGTACACGTTGATCAAGAGCAAGTCCGGCGTGCCGATCACATAGGGTGGCAGCGAGACCATGTTCAATTCGGAGGGCACGCCGGTTGGCGTGGCCAGCGAGGCGAGGGGGGCTTCCGGGACCAGGTGGTGCGAGTCGCTCATGCAGCCGGCGAGCGGTGCGGCGAGCAAGACGACCAGAACCTGGACGAGGCGACGGCGTTCGCGTTCGCTGCGCATATCAGGCCCTTGATTCGGAAGTCCGCATGTTCCATCGACCTGGGCCGACGGCCGACTGAAGCCTTCTTGCCGGAAATGTCCCCGGATTCGTTGCAAACGGCAGAGTTTGTGCAGACTTGGAACGGCGGACGCAAGCTGGGCAAAGTTTGCTCAAGTGGACTTGCGGAAGATTGTTCGTCCGCTCGGGATTTTCACCTCAAATGGTACTCCCCCGCTCGCGACCTTCTAAGCTATCCCGGCTGAATCCGCACGCCGTGGAGACCCGCTCCCATGCCCACCAATTGGAAGGGCCTGTTGGACCGCGTTCGCCCAAAGAAGTATGGGCGCAAGCATACCCTGATCCTCTTGAACGGCCTCGCCGAACAG
>JANLUE010001021.1:0-2452 GCA_031363325.1 Gemmataceae bacterium | reverse complement strand
CGGGTCGAGGAGTTTCTCGGGCATGATCGAAGTGGCGAGTTCACGGAGCGAATCGATTCGGTCGCGGGGCACGCGGGTCTTGCGGGCCTGGGCGTCTTGAATGGTCGCGCTCGCCGCGTCTTGCTCGGCGATCACGCCCGTCAGGACCTGGCCGGCCGTCGTGGTCAGGGCGAATTGCGAATACTGCGCCCGAATCACGGCACTCGGATCGACGAGGCTCACGAGCAACCAGGTCGTGTCGGCCCGGCTCGCGTTCGTCAGTTCCGGCCCGACGGTGCCGCCTTCGCCGAACAACTTGTGGCACACGCCACAGTGCTTCGTGAACAGGGCCTTCCCGTTCGTCGAATCGCCCGCACCGGCCCGGAGGTCGTTCGAGAAGCGCCGGACTTCGGCGAGCTTTTCTTCCGGCGTGCCGGGCTTGATGTTGCCCCAGTGCGTTCGGACGGCGACGTCGATCGTCGCGTCGTTCAGGAGAGCAAGTCGGCGGACCTGATCGATGGGCACGTCGGCCGGGTTCAGTTTCTTCGCGGCCACGAATTCGAGGAACGCGGTGGCCGACTCGCGGCGGGAGAACAAAACGTCGCGGGCTCGACCTTGCTCGAGCGAATTGAACTTTGGATACGCAGCCAATACCGCGGTCGTGACCGCAGGCGAAGGAAATCGACCCAGCACGCCGAGGGCTTTCATTCGTACTTCGACATCGTTTGAACCCAGCAGTGGCCGGACGAATTCGACGCACGCTTCGGTGCCGAGTTCGTCGAGCGCGTCGAGCCGTTCGAGCAGGATTGTTTTGGGCAACTTCGAGTCGGCCAGGTCGCGATGGACGCGGTCGCGCGCCGCCGCGTGATCCGCTCGCAATGCGAGCCGCGTGCGAATCGCGTTCGTCGGCGACTCGTCCCAGGCAGCGCGCAGGAACTCCGAGAGCTCGGCGGTGAGCGGATCGAATCGCCGGGCGGGTTGCGATTTTTTGTCCGGCGTCGCGGCCGAGTCGAACAAGCCCCCCTGGCCAACCAACGGTAGCCCGATCGCCCGTTCCGCGAGGCCGCGCTCGAGTTCGCCGAAGTAGTTGGGCCGATCGTCGACTGATAATTTCGAGAGTGCTCGTGTTAGCGCCTCGTACCTGGCCCGCGTACCGTCGGCCGCGAGGCGGCGAACGAGCCGGCCAAGATTGGCCCGACCCAACATTGTCGCTCGCGTGCGATCCGCCGAAAGGAAATCGACCAAACGATCGGCCTGGCGATCGACGAGCGACTCGACCGCCCACCAGAGCATCCACGGGAAGACCGGGTCGTCCGCGTTCTTGTCGGCGAGCACCAGGGCTTCGACGATTGGCAACGCGGACTTGCCCGGTAGCCGGCGCGAGGAAGCGGCGAGTTGGACCCGGACGACAACGGATTCCTCTTCCTCGGCCAACTTCGCTAGACGCTCCGCCATTTCGGGCGAGATGGACTTCGCGTCGCACAGCAGCCGCACGCCCCAGGCTCGCAGGTGTTCGCTCGCGTGGGCCAACGCGGCGAGCGCGGCCGTCTCGTCGAGCCCGCCCGTCGCATACAGAGCCCACAAAGCTTGTAACGCCTTGCGCGGTTCGCTGTGGCGGGCTCGTTCGTAGAGGTCGGGCCAAATCGATTTGTCGCGGCGGCCGGCGAGCAACACACGCGCCCGGTCGGCGAACCATCCGTTCGGGTGCCAGAGTTGATCGACGAGGCGCTCGGTCGAGAGTGATTGCAGATCGACCGGCTTGAAGCCTTTCAACTTTGGTCCTTCGATCTTGTAGATGCGGCCGTTGGTGCGATCCCAGTCGGCGTCCGGGTCCGGGTGGGCGGTTCGCTTGTCGTAGAAGTCAGAGACGTACACGGAGCCGTCGGGGCCAACGCACAGGTCGGTCGCGCCGAACCAGTGGTCGCGACTGTCGACGAGCAGTTCGCGGAATTGGGCCGAGTACGTCGAGCCGTTCGGCTTCAACTCCCAGCTCGACGCGGTGTGTCGCAGGAAGTCGCCAGTCAGGAAGCGATCGCGAAATCGGTCGGGAAAGGTGTGGCCGCGATAGATCGTGCCGCCCGTCGATGGCCCACCGGTCGGCACGTCGTGCTTGACGTGCGTCAGCCAGCCGTAGGCGTGGGGGTTGTGCAACGGCCCATGTTTGCCGAGGTTCTTTTCGTAGTAAGCCCCCTGATGCGCGTGCCAGCATAGGCCGACGTTCGACGAGTAGAACAGGTTGCCCAGCGCGTCGAACGTGAGCCCGAAGACGTTGCCGCCGCCCTCGCAGAACAGTTCGAATTCCTTCGTGCGCGGGTGATAACGCCAGACGCCCTGCTGAAACTCGAGGCCGCGAATTCGGCAGCTTGTGGTGCTGCCGTTCAGACCGTAAAGCCAACCGTCTGGCCCGAACGTGAGATGATTCGCGAGCGACTGGGCGTCCTCCATGCCGAAGCCGGTGAGTAACACTTCGGGG
>JANLUE010000984.1:0-21349 GCA_031363325.1 Gemmataceae bacterium | reverse complement strand
GCCGAAGCGGCTCCCCGAACCTGAGCGAAGTGTGACACCGCGAAGCGGTCCGAGTCTGGGAGCGGCTTCGGCGACAAGCAGTTAGCCCCGGCCGATGGCTTCGAGGCCGGGGTCGCGGTCGCACACGCTCCAACACTTCGCAAGGCGCTCTCGCCCACGTGATTTCGAGGCCAGGAATACCGCGACGACTCAGCCGGCCAGGAAGTCGCTCAGGGCCTGGGTGATTTGGCGGATAGTCACCGGGCGAACGAGCGTCGCGGTCTTGGGGCCGAGGACGACTTCGTCTTTCCAGTGGGATTGCTCTTCGGACAGAATCAGGATGGAGGCGCAGGCCATGCGCTTGCGCTCGGCGTCGAGCGTGATCGTCTTGTACGCTTCAAGCCCGTCTCGGCCGGACGTGCCACAATCGACGATGAGGGCGTGAAACGGTTGCTGGGCGTACCGCGTCACGGCCTGTTGGGCGTTGATCGAAATTAGGACGCGGTAGCCGTGCTCCTTGAGTTTCTCGCGGAACACTTCCTGAAGTTTCGCGTTGTGTTCGACGACGAACACCGTCTTGGTCCCGCCGGCGACGGCCTTGCCCCCACCTTGCAGTTCCGCGCGAATTTGGCCGATCGCCTCGATCAGTTGCTCGTAGGTCTGAAATCGCTCGGAGGGCTCGAAGGCCACCATACGCGACAGGATGGAGTAGACCGGTGGCGGCAAGTCCGGGTCGTCGCGATTCAACTGGCTGGCGAGCTCGAAGCGAGCCCGCAACATTCGGGCACGGGCTTCTTTGATCACGGTCAGGAGCGGCCGACCCGTCACCATTTCGTGGAACGTGCAGCCGAGGAAATAGATGTCGCTCCGGGGGTCGCCCGCCTTCGCGCCGGTGGCTTTCTCGAGGCCGGCGTAATCGACCGTGCGATCGATCTCGGTGCCGATCTCGCGGGCCCCGCCGGCCAACTCGGCCAGGCCGAAGTCCACGAGCTTAGCCGTCTTGGTGGCCGAGATGAGTACGTTCGTCGCTTTCAGGTCGCGGTGCGTCAAGCCAATCGAAAGCGCGTGGTTCAGGCCGTTGGCGGTCTCTTCAAGGAGTCGCAACGCTTCGAGCGGCAGAAGTTTCTTGCGGATGCCGAGAAAGTCGCGGAGGTTACCCCCCTCGACGAACTCCATCACGATGTAGTATTGCCCCGAGACGGGGTCGCGGTTGACCGCGAGAATCTGCACGATGTTCGGGTGCTGCAGGCCAAGGCCCACCTTGCCTTCGCGCTCGAACAGCGCAATCTTCCGTTCGTCCTCTGCCCAGCGTTTGCGAAGCACCTTGATGGCGACGACTTCGCCCGTGCGGGGGCTATCGGCCCGATAGACGCGGCCAAAGGTCCCGGCCGCGATCTTGTAGAGCACCCGGTAGCCGCCAAGAGAGTACCCGTCGGTGTCCCCCTTGATCATCTTCGACCCCTGCCAGGGGGTCAGATAGCCTTTGCGTTCGAGGACGCGCAGGAGCGGTTCGGCCGGTCCACTCCGGGTGCCGAGCTCCTCCCAGGCTTCGTAGAGCTGGTCGTCGGAAACGAGGTCGAGGCGGCGCGCGAGTTGGGCAATCCCTGCGGCGTCGGGGATGGACATGCGTCTACCGCGAAAAAGAACCTGACGAGGGCCGTTTACCGTCTCCTACACCTTAGCTTGCCGGACGGCGATGTTCAACTGGAGAGGAATTTCAGTTTCCTCACGGAGAACGTGGGCGTCCGGCGATTTGAGTTGAAACGACGAGCCGCCGAATTTAGGGGCGGTGAGAAAATTGCCCTATGAGGCTCCGCGAATCCCCCCGGTCGTTTCCCGTACTACCGCGCCATTTCGGGGTAGTGGTCCGGCAACGCGTTCGCGCGGACCATCGGGACTTCGATGTCGGAGTCGCTGTCGGACTCGCGCTTGTCCGGCTTTTCGATGAGCCGGGCGAGGTCTTTGTTGTCGAGTTGTTGCGTGAACTGTTCGGGCAGGATGCCGGAAGGGTCTTCGACAGTAAAGATCACCGTGTACTTGACGCTGGCGATCTGGACCTGGTCGTTCGGCAAGAGGGCGGCGCGGCGAACGCGCTGGCCGTTCACGCGGGTGCCGTTCGTACTGCCCAGATCGCGGATCAGAAGCAAACCGTCCGTTCGGGCGACCACGCAGTGCAATTTGGAAATGCTCTTGTGATCGATGAAAACGTCGCAGTCTTCCCGTCGCCCGACGAGCGACAGGTCCTTCTTGATTTCGACGGGCGCCCCCCCTTCCACTGGGATGAGACGGACGCGCATGACTCACCTCGGGGTCGAGAGGCGGATGGGTTACCTGTCTTGTACCTCTTTTCGAGGTCATCCGCCAGCGAAAATTCCGCCCGGCCGATAGAACCGGCCCGGCCGGCCCTGTTCCAACCGGCCCATCGCCCGCACAATACCGCCTTCCAATTCGGAGACGATCGCATGGACTTCACGCTCGCCGACCTCGCCAAAATGTTCGACCACTCGCTCCTTCAGCCGACCCTGACCGACGCCGACCTGGGTCGTGGCTTCGTCCTGGCTTGCGAATACGAGGTCGCTTCGGTCTGCGTGAAGCCTTACGGAGTGACCCGGGCCGTGGCCGCGCTGAAGGGTTCGAGCGTTCTGGTCGGGACGGTGATCGGCTTTCCGCAGGGCGGCAATCTCACGACGATCAAGGTCGCCGAGGCGGAGTCGGCAATGGCCGATGGCGCGGTCGAACTCGATATGGTCGTGAACATCGGCAAAGTATTGTCGAAAGAGTACGGCTACGTTCGCGACGACGTGTCGGCCGTCGTCACGGCCGCCCACGCCAGGGGAGCCAAGGTCAAGGTCATCTTCGAGAACTGTTTCCTGCAGGACGAACACAAAATCGAACTGTGCCGAATCTGTGGCGAAGTCGGAGCCGACTGGGTGAAGACCTCGACGGGCTACGTAGACAGCGGCGCGACCGATCACGATCTGACGCTGATGCGGAATCATTCGCCGACCAAGGTGCAAGTGAAAGCGGCCGGCGGCGTGCGGACGTACGAGCGCGTGCTCGAAGTGCGAAAGCTCGGCGTCACCCGCATTGGCGCGACGGCCACGAAGACGATCCTGGACGAGTGCCGGAAAAAGTTGGGCGCGTAGGCATGCGCCGCGCCGGTGCAGGTCCGCCCTTTCGACCTTGACTTCAACGCCTCTCTTCGCCGAAACTACGCAAGCCCCAACGGGAATACTCCGCATGAACCGGTCGCTACTCTCGTTCGCCACTTTCTTCGTTGTCGCATGTCTGGCCCAAGCCGAGGACAAGAAGCCCGAGCCGGCCCTGATCGCGCACGTCGCGCTCTCGGGCGATCTCGACGAAGCGCCGGCTGGCGAATCGACGTTCGGCGGCACGCCGGGCGAAAACCTCAAACAGAAGCTCGACTGCATCGCCAAAGCGAAGACCGACCCGAAGGTGAAAGCCTTGCTGCTTGAGATTCACGACTTGAACCTGGGGCTATTTGGCTTCGGCAAGGTTGGTGAAGTTCGCCGGGCCCTGGCCGACTTCCGCAAGGCGGGCAAACCAACCTACGCCTACGTCGAGGAGATCGGCGGGCTCGACTACCTGATCGCCTCCGGGTGCGATCAGATCATCGTCCCCGAGGGAGCGTCGTTCGGCCTCACGGGCTTGCACATGGAAATGTCCTTCTACAAGGATCTGTTCGAGAAGGTGCACGTGAAGGGCGACTTCCTGAGCATGGGCGAGGCGAAGACCGCAGCCGAGCCATACACGCGAACCGGCATGAGCGCCGAAAGCCGCAAGCAATACGACATCGTGCTCGATGGCCTGTACGAAGCGAGCATCGTCAAGACGATCGCCAACTCGCGGCCGGCGCAGAAGTGGGACGCCGCCCGCGTGCGAGCGATCATCGACGAAGCCCCCTACACCGCCCGCAAGGCCAAGGACCTCGGGCTCGTCGATCGACTCGCGTACTTCGACCAGATCGAAGGCCACATCGCCGCCGCGTTGAAAGTCGATGTCAAGCTCTCGAAGAACTACTTGCAACCGAAGGCCGACAAGGAAGACGTTCTCTCGCTCCTGATGAAAGCGATGAGCCCGCCGAAAAAGAAAAAGACCAAGGGCTCAAAGATCGCCCTGATCTACGCGGTCGGGAGCATCGAGACGGGCAAGGGCGGGGGCAGCTTGTTCGGCGGCTCGAGCATCGGCTCAACCACGATGGTCGAGGCAATTCGCGAGGCCGAGTCGGACCCGACCGTGAAGGCGATCGTGTTGCGCGTCGATAGCCCCGGCGGGTCGGCCCTGGCGAGCGACCTCATTTGGCACGAATTGAAACAGTGCAAGAAACCGGTCGTCGCGAGCATGGGCGATGTGGCCGCGAGCGGCGGGTATTACATCACGATGTGTGCGAAGAAAGTATTCGCCGAACCGGGCACGTTGACCGGCTCGATCGGCGTTCTGGGCGGCAAGATCGTGATCGGCGGTGTGATGGAGTGGGCGGGCATCAAGACGGAAACGCTCGCCCGTGGCCGCAACGCGGGACTCGGTTCCTCCAACTCGGCGTTCTCCGAAAGCGAGAAGAAAGCGATCACCGCGACGATGTCCGAGGTTTATGATCAGTTCCTGACGAAGGCGCTCGAAGGTCGAACGGCGAACGGCGTGAAGATGTCGCGCGAGCAACTGTTGAAGCTGGCCGGCGGTCGAATCTGGACCGGCCAGCAGGCGAAGGACAACGGCCTCATCGACGCGCTGGGCACTTTGGACGAAGCGATCGCCGAAGCGAAAACGCTCGCGAAGATCTCGGCCGACGAGCCGATCGAGTTCCTGATGTTGCCCGAGCCAAGCAATCCGCTCGAGAAGTTGCTCGATGGCGGGCTTGGCCTGAAAGCCGGCTCAATGACATTGTTGAAGGAACTGCCGGAAGCGCGAACACATCTTCGCACGGTCGAAGCGTTGTTGCGAATGCGCGGCGACCGGACCTGGTTGATGTTGCCGTACGGCGTTCGCGTGAAATGAAAAAACCCCGTCGACTTCCGCTTGCGCGTCGGACGACGGGGCCGGAACTGAGAAGAGGCCGATTTTGATGGGCGTAAGTTACGCTGGCGGGGTAGGCCTGTCAAATGGTTTTTGCCGGATTTGAGGATTGTAACGTGTAACGGTACTGAACCGGCGGCCACCAATTGGAAGTTCACCCATGGCGAAGAAGCGTCAATCGCCCGCACCCAAACCCTTACCCGTCAAGCCGAAGGGTCAATTCACCTACCCCTATGCCCGGCCCAGCGTGACCGTGGATGTCGCCTTGATCACGATCGAGCCCGAACCTCGCGTTTTGTTGATTCGCCGCAAGCACGATCCGTTCGCCGGCCGTTGGGCGCTGCCCGGCGGGTTCGTCGATCAGGACGAACGGCTGATCGACGCCGCCCGTCGTGAACTCCATGAAGAGACCGGACTCGAGTACACGGACCTGGAGCAACTGCACGCGTTCGGCGACGCCGGCCGCGACCCGCGCGGTTGGACGGTGAGCATCGCCTTCCTGGCCCGCGTCGTCCCCGAGTTGCTGAAGCCTGTCGCCGCGGACGATGCCGAAGCCGTCGGCTGGCATTCGCTGAACGCGCTCCCACCACTCGCCTTCGACCACGCCGAGATCATGACCCGTGTGCGGACGCGGCTGGCGGATCGGGCGGGGTGATGCTTGAGGTGATGTTGCCCAAGCATTATCGACCGCGCCCCAGCAATTGAATCGCCGACGATTTCCCTTTCCCTTCCGACCCGTCCCGGCGAAGATATCTGTCCCGCCCCAATCCTTCCGGAGCCTCTCCGTGTCTCATCGCGTCAATCGTCGACACTTCTTGCTCTCCGCGAGCTCGGCCGCGCTCGCGACTCCGTCGATTCTCCGGGCCGCCCCGAGCGAACGCGTGCGCGTCGGCGTGGTCGGGCTCGAGAATCAGGCCCGGTACAACTGGAGCGAACTCGCGTCCAAGACCGATGCCGAAATCGTGGCCATCTGCGACGTGGACGAACGGATGACCGCGAAGGCCCGCAAGCAGTTTCCGAAGGCCACGTTCCACACCGACTTCCGCAAGATGATCGACGCCAAGGGGCTCGATGCCGTCCTGTGCGCCACGCCGGACCACAATCACTTCCACGTGACGCACATGGCCCTGTCGCACGGCTTGCATGCCTATTGCGAGAAGCCCCTGACGCACACGGTCTGGGAAGCCCGCCAACTCGCGGAACTCGCGGCCAAGAAGAAACTCGTCACCCAGATGGGCACGCAGATTCACGCGGGGGACAACTATCGCCGCGTCGTCGAGATCATTCGAGCGGGCACAATTGGGCCGATCAAGGAAGTTCACGTTTGGGTCGGCGGCGCGTGGAACGCCAACGGCAGCGGTAAGCGGCCCGAATCGAAGCCCGTGCCCAACGAACTGAATTGGGACCAGTGGCTCGGGCCGACGATGGAACGTCCGTACGCTCCGGAATACGTGCCGTTCCATTGGCGGAGCTACTGGGCGTTCGGCGGCGGCCGCATGTCGGACATGGCCTGCCACCACATGGACCTGCCGTTCTGGGCGCTCGACCTCAAGCACCCGACGCACGTGTCGGCCGAGGGCTCGCCGGTCAACGCGGAGACGGGGGCCGACTGGATCGTCTGCAAGTACAAGTTCCCGGCCACCGACAAGCGGCCCGGCGTCGCGCTCACCTGGTACGACGGCGACAAGCGACCGGCGCTGTTCGCGCAAGGCAAGTTGCCCAAGTGGGGCGACGGCACGTTGTTCGTCGGCGAGAAGGGGATGCTGCTGGCGGGCTACGGCGAACGGCGGTTGTTGCCGGAAGACGACTTCAAAAACGTGGACGGTGATCGTTCGATTCCGAACTCGATCGGCCATCACAAGGAGTGGATCGAAGCGATCAAGACCGGCGGCAAGACGACCTGCAACTTCACCTACTCCGGCGCGTTGACGGAAGCGGTCCTGATCGGCGTCGTGTCGTACCGGATCGGCAAGCCCTTCGAATGGGACGCGGCCGCTCTCAAGGCGAGGGGCGTCCCCGAAGCGGACGCGTTGATCAAGAAAGAATACCGCAAGGGGTGGGAGATTGGGTGAGGTCGTTTTCCGCCCTTCCCTCTCTGGCGAGCCCTGGGGCGTTAGCCCCAGGGGTAAACCCGCAACGATCTTGCCACCGACATTCCACCCCGAGGGCTAACGCCCCAGGGCTCGCCGAAACACCGACGTTCAGCCCGCCGCGGGATACGCCCTCCCTTTCCACGCCGACGGCTTGCCAATCGATCTTCGAACCGCCGCGTACCACTGGATTGCCAGGAACAGCGTCACGCCGAACGGATGCAGGATCGCCCCGATGGCCGATTGGCGGAATCGAACGGCCGCGTCGATTCGAGGGAGCCACGCCAGCATGGCCGCACACGCGGCGAGCACGATCGGCGTCGTCTCGAGCCATGCGGCGCACGCGAGCAGGGCGAACGGCAGAACCTGTCCGCCGAACAACAGTACCGTGCATGGCACGATCATCTTCGGCGAAGCGATGCCCTCGTGGGCGTTCTTCGCCAGCCCGAACCAGACTTGCTTGGCACCGCGATACATGCGGCACGTGGCCAGATCGGTCGCGTCGCACAGGTCGGACATTCGACCGGCCCGGCGGAAGGCCCGGGGGAGCGTGACGCCATCGTGGAGCGAAGCGCGGATCGCCGCGTGGCCGTCCGCGATGTCGTATCCGGCTCGCGTGGCGAGGAACAACTGCCCACAACCCGCTCCGTAGCCGGGCATGGTGCTTCGGCGCATTCGCCACATGGGCAAGAAGCCGAGCAACAGAAAGTGAATCAGGGGGATCAGCAACCTCTCGAACAGCGTGCCGGTGGTCTGGCGTGGGATACCGCTGACCAGGTCCGCACCCGATTGCCGTTGAAACGCCGTCAGGCGGGCCAGGCCCTCGGGTTCGAGGCGCACGTCGGCATCGACGAACACGAGGCGGTCGTGTCGGGCGAAGCCGGCGAGTATCCAACACGCGTGTTGCTTGCCACACCAATCCGGGGGAAGAGCCGGGGCCGACTCGACGCGAACTCGAGGGTCCTCGGCCGCAATCTTCGCCACGACGGCACGCGTGTCGTCGTCGGAATGGTCGTCGAGAACGATCACTTCCAAATCAACATGCGTTGATGCGAGCGCCGCCCGGACAGCCGGGCCGATCGATTCGCCTTCATTGCGGGCGGGAATCAGCACGGAGATCGCGGCCTGTTCCGAATTGTCATGCGCGACGCGTCGATAGACGCGCAGGTTCCGCAGGTACACGAGGGCCGGGATGGCCGCGAACGCCAGACAAACGGCGACCAGAACCGTCATGAACGACCCGCCTCCACGCTTGACCCGTGACCGAGTTCCACGCGGCGACCGGTCAGCAAGCCCTTGGCCCGGCGGAACAGATCGTACATGCCGCCAGCACCCACTTTGCCCGCGACTAAGACATCGAACTTCGCGGGATCGCGACTCATCGCCTCGGCCGCCAATCCATCCATAGTCTCCGTCAAGGCGACGGCGACTCGTTCGGTCCAGGCACGAGCATCGAGCCCGCGTCCATCGGCGATGTTCATCGGCGAGCCAATTCGCAGGAGCGCTTCGGGAGTCCGTTCGTCCCAGAACGGATACTCGAGCGCCACTGGCACAATGTACCCGGTCTCCAGGCGACTTGCGACGGCCCCGACGCCCGGTCGCAGTTCGATCGGCCGTTCGCGCACGTCGGCGAAGCGACCCTGGGCGGTGATCCACATCGCCGCGTTCGGCCGAGCAAACACGGCCCGCGCCGTTCTCAGAAGTACGGCCGCCCCGCGGGCCGTCGGTTCGACGCCGAACATGCCCATTCGCGCGAACACCCGATACTTCGCGAGCATCGCCGCTTCGATCGGCACATAGTGGCGATACGTCGGCAGTCGGCCGGCGAGCAACGCACCGACGATCACGTCCCACCAGGCGGGATGATTCAAGGCGAACAGAAGTGGCGAACCGTCGGCGGGGATCGCGTGGCTCGAACGCGACAATCGAACGGCGTGGAAATGCTTGCGCGCGTAGCGAACGCAATAGCGGCTGAACCCCCGGTACAGCCAGCCCGTGATCCGCGGCAAGGCGGGATCGTGCTCGGTCATCGCACGCCTCGCGTTAGGGTCGAATATTCGTCCAGAGGTCGGCGGCGACGAATCGACCGAGGTGCCCGAGGTTCGCGGTCGCGACGACCACCTGAGGATCGGCGAGCGACGCCGCTTGCGCCGCCAGGATAACGTCACCATCGAGTTCGGCCGGCCCGGCGGTCGGCAGCCCCGCATTTCGGACGATCGCCCAGAACATGGCCGCCTCGCGCATCATCGCGGTTGTCAGAGGCAAATATTCGAATCGATGATGAAGTTGATGGAGTGACCGAAGACTGCGAACCAAGTTCGCACGCACGAGTTCTCGTCGAACTTCGTAGTCGGCGATTTCGGGAATGACGACTCGGTGGCCCGCGGCGAGCAAATCGTCGGCCCATCTTCGGCAGTCGATTACCGCGGGACGAGGCTTTGGATTCGCAAGCAGGCCAAGTGGCCCTGTGTCGAGGACGACGATCATGGACGTTGGTCGATAGTTGGTCGATCTAGAAACGGCACTCGCAGCGAGATTCCTCGATTTTCACGGAGTGCCGCTTCAAGATCGTACGAAGGGTCACCCTCGGGCGGCATTTCGTTCATAATCTCAAAGACCTCCTTCATGGTCTTCGCTTCATCCAATCGCCGATCAAATGCGTCACGCGGCGGACCCATCACCGGGACGGGCGTCGTCAGGACGAAACTGACTCGCGTTCCCTCGGGAAATTCGAGCGGCTCGTCCAGTCGCAATACGCCATTCTCGTAAATCGCCGATTTCAGATTCGACATCGATCACCTCCGTCCTTCGACTATTGTACCGCACTTCGATTGGTTCTTTTCTATTTGCTGTCGGCTGTCAGCCAAACCCTGAGAAAGGCAGGTATGGCCAACACCGAGAGCGAATGGTTTGGCCGACACCCGACAGACATCGGCCGAGAGCAAATCTACTCGTCCAACCCCGCGCCGAATTCGGGCTCCGGCTTGGCCGCGACAAGCGTCGTCGGCTCGGCCACATCGCTGAGTGTCGCCGGGACGACGTGGACCGTTGCGGCACCCGCCAGGGCGTCGCCGGACTGGGCGCGTTGAATTGTCTCCTCCGTGCTCGTCGGGTCGACCCGGCGACACGAGTCCGTCAAGCGATTCGCCAGGTCGCGCAGGAACGCTTGCCAATCTTCGGAGGTCGACCCTGGGGGCGTTAATTGCGCGAACTCCTCACATAACAGAATTAATCGCAACAGGTGCCGGAAGATGATTCCTTCCTGTTTGATCAAATCCTTCGTCTTCACGTACAGATTGAAGTTGCCGCCGAAATCCTTGAGCAGTTCGCCGGCCGCCCAGACCGAATACACTTCGACATCCGTGACCTCGGGGCGCTTCACTTCGAAGTACATTCGCAACTTTTCGGCGAACCACGGCTCCGGCTCCTCGTCCTCCCAGACGTCGTCTTCTTGCTCGCCCTCGGGTAGCGGCTCCGGCTTGGCGATCAATAGGCCATGTTGTTCGAGGCTCGGTCGCACGAGTTCCGTCTCAAGCGGGCCCGGTGGGACCCCCTTCGGTCGCACGAACTTCAACAGCGGCCGGGGCATCTCGAGTACGCTCTCGAACGCCTGTACGCGCTCGTCCCAACTCGCCTTGCCGAGCACGTCAACCAGGAACGCCCCGTACACCGGGTGCACGCTCCGGAAGCCGAGCAGGCTCGGTAACTTCTCCGTCGGCTCGGCCCGGTCGCTGCGGTAGTCCGTGGAGTACTTGCCGTCCTCGCCCTTCACCGGAGTCGGCGTCAACTTCACGAAGCCGCCATCGTGCAGCGTGAGCAACATCGTCTCCATTTGCTTTTCGCCGGCGACGATGCGTGGCTCGTCGAGCAAGCGCTTGCGGATCACGCCGCGAATCCGCGACACTTCGGGCGATGCCTCGAGCAGGTACGCGAGCAACCGCCACGGCAGCGGGCCCTTGCTATAGAGCCGGCCCGGCGGGGCGGTCTTCAGGCGCTCGAAGCTCGCCTCGCTCCAGTACTGCCGTTGCGAGTTGCGTTCCGGCTTCTTGCGCTTCAGCTCCTTTTTCTTCTTGAGTAGCCCGGGGTCCTTCGTGTCTTCCGGGATCTGGTCGAACTTTTCCTTCCAGCGCAGGATGCGGACGTCGTCCTCGTGGGCCAACGCATAAACGAATCCTTGTGTGTCGAATTGTGGCCGACCCGCCCGGCCGAAGATCTGGTGCGCGGTGCTCGCCTCGATCAACTTCTCTTTCCCGAACGGCCCCTTCATCAAACTAGTCATCACGACCGATCGCGCCGGCAAATTGATTCCGGCAGCCAAGGTCTCCGTGCACACCGCGACGCTCAACAATTTCTGTTGAAACAGATGCTCCACTGCCCGGCGGTAGAACGGCAACAGGCCGGCGTGATGCACGCCCACACCGCGTCGCAAGATCTGCTTGAGCTTGGGCCCGACGCCGTTCGGCCATTCGTACTTGTCGACCTCCGCGTTCAGCCGGGCCTTGTTCTCGCTCGGCAGCACATCGAGCCCCTTGAGCATCTCCGCCACCGACCAACATTCATCGCGGTTGAAGCAGAACACCAGCGCCGGCGTTTTGCGAAGCGCCTCGGTTCCCTTGGCCGCCTCGATCAGGAACTCGCCGAGGAATTGATCGGGAACGTACTGGTACGTCAACGGCACTTTGCGGTCGAAGCCCTGAACCAGCTCGACCTTGCGGCCGTGACAGCGATCGAGCCAGTTCACGAACTCCGCCGCGTTGCCGACCGTCGCGGACAGGAGCAACAAGCGAATCGGTTTCGGCAGCAGGGCGAGCGACAGTTCCCAGACGATGCCGCGTTCCTGATCGGCGAACGAATGGAATTCGTCCATGACGACGGCCGACACATTCGAGAAATCGAACCCCTCGGGGTGCAGCAATCGATTGAGCAGGATTTCCGCGACGACGACCAAGATGCGGGCGTCCGGGTTCACCTTGCGGTTGCCGGTGATGAGGCCGATGTCGTCGCGCGCGAAGCCCCAGCGTTCGGCGGCCGCCTGCATCTCTTGAAACTTCTGATCGGTGAGCGCGATCAACGGCGTCGTGTAATAGGCCGTCGTGCCGTTGTGCAAAGCTTCATAGAGGGCCGCCTCGGCGATGAGCGTCTTTCCCGTTCCGGTCGGGGCGCAGACGAGCACCCCCTGGTCGGCCGTGAACCACGCGAGCAGGGCCTCCTCCTGCACCGGGTAAGGCGTGTACGGGAGGTTCTCCAGGTACGTGTTGGCGAGTTCGTCGCGGGTCGGCATGGGACGATTCTATTCGGGCAGTCGTCGTCGCGAGTCGTCGAATCTCGCCGTCTCGTCCGACCTACTCACTGCTTTGTCCGATCCGGTCGATTGGCGGCGGGAACCGCTTGCACCGGATTTTTGTCCGGGTTCTGCCTGAGTTGAACGAATCGCCTCCCCTACAATGACACTTGCGAACCCACTCGAAACACATCTCCGGGACTCGTTCGATGCTTCGTTGCCTGATCGTTCTCGCCGGCGTGACCCCCGCCTTCGCACAATCCAACGTCGAGTTCAATCGCGACGTTCGGCCGATTCTGGCGGACCATTGTTTCGCGTGCCACGGGCCGGACCCGAAGACGCGCAAGGGGGACCTGCGTCTCGACACGCCCGATGGGGCGAAGGCCGTCCTCGGTTCCAGGAAACCGGCCGAAACCGATCTGGTCAAGCGCATCACGACGATCGACAAGGCGGAACGAATGCCGCCCGAGAAGTTCGGCAAGCCGTTGACGGCCGCGAACATCGAGACGCTGAAAGCCTGGGTCAAACAGGGTGCGGAGTACCAGGGCCACTGGGCGTTCCTCGCCCCGAAACGGCCTCCCGTGCCGGCCACGGCGAAACATCCGATCGATCATTTCATCGAAGCTCGGCTCGCGAAGGACGGCTTGAAGTTGGCCCCCGAGGCCGACCGGGCGACGCTCATTCGCCGCGTGATCTTCGACCTGACCGGCCTACCTCCAACACCGAAGGAAGTCGATGACTTCCTCGCCGACACATCGGCGAACGCTTATGCGAAAGTCGTCGAACGCCTGACCGGGTCGATTCGCTACGGCGAACGCCTGGCCCTCGACTGGCTCGACGCCGCCCGTTACGCGGACACGAACGGATACCACATCGACAATGGCCGCGACATGACCAAGTGGCGCGAATGGGTCATCGACGCGTTCCACAAGAACAAGCGCTTCGACGAGTTCACGATCGAGCAACTGGCCGGCGATCTGTTGCCAAACCCAACCATGGCGCAAAAGATCGCGAGCGGCTTCAATCGCAATCACATGATCAACTTCGAAGGCGGCGCGATCCCCGAAGAATATCAAACCGCCTATGTCGTCGATCGGGTCAACACGACCTCAACCATTTGGATGGGCGTGTCCATGGGCTGTGCCCAGTGCCACGACCACAAATACGACCCATTCACAATGAAGGACTTCTATCGCTTCTACGCGTTCTTCAACAATATTCCCGAACGCGGCCTCGACGGCAACAAGGGCAATTCGGTCCCGCTGATCAAGGTGCCGACGCCGGAGCAGGAGAAAGCCCTGAAAACCGCGCGAATCGATCTCGAAGCGGCAACGAAGAAACTCGCCGAACCGTGGGCCGAGGTCGATGCCGCCCAGGAAAAATGGGAAAAGGACACGGCCGCCAAGGTGCCAGCCCACATCGAAACCCTCCGCCAACTCGAAGCGGCCAAGCGAACCGACGCCCAGAAGACGGAACTGCGAACGCACTTTCGGAACGCGGTCTCGGACGACGGCAAGAAGTTGAACGAACGCGTCACCGAATTGAAGAACCAGGTGGCCGCGTTGGACAAGGCGATCCCTGACGCGATGGTGATGCAAGACTTGCCGAAGCCCCGCGACACGTACATGCTCGTGCGCGGCCAGTACGACAAGAAAGGCGACAAGGTCACGGCCGGCACCCCCGGCTCGTTACCGGGGGGAAGTTCAGCCGCCACTAATCGCCTGGACCTGGCCAAGTGGCTCACGTCGTCGGCGAATCCTCTGACGGCCCGCGTGACCGTCAACCGTTACTGGCAGATGTTCTTCGGCACCGGGCTCGTGAAGACGGCCGAGGATTTCGGCACCCAGGGGGAGTTTCCTTCTCACCCCGAGTTGCTGGATTGGCTGGCGGTCGAGTTCCGAGAATCCGGCTGGGACCTACGGCGACTCGTCACGCTCATCGTGACTTCGGCAACGTACCGGCAATCGTCGGCGATCACGAAGGAGTCGTTCGCCCGCGACCCGGAGAACCGTTTGCTCGCACGAGGGCCGCGGTTCCGATTGCAGGCCGAGTTCCTGCGCGATCAGGCCCTGGCCGTTAGCGGGTTGCTGAACGGCGAGGTCGGCGGCAAGAGCGTGTCGCCGTATCAACCGCCGGGTCTGTGGGAAGAACTGATGTCGCGCGCCGACGGCGCGAACTGGACGGCCCAGTCGTACGTCCAGAGCAAGGGCAAGGATCTATACCGACGGACGATGTACACGTTTTGGAAACGGACTTGCCCGCCGGCGGCGCTGGCCGCTCTCGATGCCCCGGACCGCGAAACGTGCGTCGTGCGCCGCTCGCGAACGAACACGCCGTTGCAGGCGCTCGTGTTGATGAACGACCCCACCTACGTGGAAGCCGCCCGCAAGCTCGCCGAACGAATGCTGAAGGAGGGCGGTGCCAATGCGACAAGTCGCATCGCGTTCGCGTTCAAGCTAGCGACTTCGCGGGTGCCGAACGAACGCGAAACCGCGGTGTTGGCGCGCGTCTTCGACTCGCAGCGCGAACGATTCGTCGCCGACAAAGGCGCGGCCGAGCGATTGCTTAAGGTCGGCGAATCGCCCCGCGACCAGAAGCTCGACCTGGCCGAACTCGCCGCCTGGACCGTGGTCGCGAACGCGATCCTGAACCTAGACGAAGTGGTGACGCGGAATTGATTGACGATGCGGCGATTGTTTTGCCTGAGCGGCACAGCGAATTACCCAGCGTGGATCAATGATGGCGAACGAAGACATCCGAAGCAGACGCATCACGGAACTCGAAGCGGAGAACGCTCGACTTCGGCGAATCATTCAAATCCTGAAAGATGAAAGCCGTCCCTTGTGGGAAAAGGAATTGGCCAAGTATCCACCGGTCCGAGAGACGACCGAAGCGGAATACGAAGAGATGATGCGAAACCATGTCCCGGGCTCGGGCGAACGGTTTCTGAAGGAGCTGGGGCTTTTGCCGAGGAATACAGCGTGATCCCGGATCCGTCGCCGCCATATAGTGAGACTAGGTGAAGTTGGAGGACCAACGATGTCGCAATCGAACAAAGCGGAACAAATTCGACGAATCCAGGAATTGGAGGCCGAGAATGGCCGGCTCCGCCAATCACTCGAGTGGGTCAACGCAGATCGTCGCGAACTCCGGCAGATGGCCTTCGCCAACTCTCCTCCACTGCCGGAGACAAGCGAAGAAGAGTTCCGGGTGCTACTGAAAAATCATGTCCCCGGTTCCGGGCGTAAGTTCATGGAAGAGTTGGGGATCATTCCGAAGGCGTCGCCGTTTCCAAAATGAATCCATCAAGCTGGAGAACCCATGTCAATCGAAGAGGCCCAGGCTCGTCGAATCGCGGAACTCGAGGCGGAAAACGCGCGACTCCGGGACGTACTGGAAATGGTCAAAGAAGAGCGGCGCGAACTCCGTCTGATCGAGTTCGCGAAAGCCCCCCCGCCGAAGGAAGTGACCGAAGAAGAATACGAAGAAATGATGCGAAACCACGTACCGGGCTCGGGCGAACGATTCCTGAAGGAAATTGGACTCTTGCCGAGGTGATCACCGTGGTCCCGGATCCATCGCCTCCGTTCGAGTTTGAAGTTTCGCCCTCGATCCGAGAGCGAGTTCGACAACTGCTGGAGTTGGCGCAACAACGGCATTGTGTGCCCGAAGCCACAGAGGCGTTCCTTCAAATTTTTGAGCGTCTGAAAACGAGACCTCGCGAATGGGGTGATCCAATCCGTCACTTTCGCCGAATGAAACTCACGCAATACCATGCCAGACATTGGAGTTTGCGATGCGTCTACGCCGTTCATGATCGAGTTCCGATCGTATTCTTGACGGAGATTTGGCCGCTACACCGGAATCCATTGTTCGTACCGAACGAGCAGAAGCCGCCCGAGTAATTGGACGATGGTACCGAATGCCAAGTCGAACGTGGTCTTTCGCCGCTCGGCGGCGTTTGGCTGGCTACCGACACGGCGAAATGTTCTTTGAGGAGTTCGCCCAAACGCCGCCGAGCGGCGAAAGACTACGTTCGCCGCAAAGTGGCAAACGAGCGATCTTGGGCGATTCCGTGGTGGCATTGTCAACCTGAAGCTCGACCGAAAATTCTTTGGAGGAAGTGGGGCTGCTACCGAGGACGACCTTGTAGTTCCAAACCCACCGTACTCCATTAGAGTTCAAGTGCTTTGCCATTGCCAAATTCAACGTTGGGAGATCACATGTCCATCGAACAGGCTCAGGCGCGTCGAATCGCGGAATTGGAAGCTGAAAACGCGCGGCTGCGTTTCGTGCTCGACGCCGTGAAAGAGGATCGTCGCCAATTGTGGGATCGAGAAAAGGCCACATACCCACCGACCAAAGAAATCACGGCGGCGGATTACGATGAAATGATGCGAAACCATGTTCCGGGGTCGAGCGAACGGTTTCTGGAGGAGCTGGGGTTGCTCCCTGGGAAATCAGAATGATTCCCGACCCGTCACCGCCGTTTGAGTTCGAATTGTCAGCCGTTATGCGCGAGCGGATTCGAGACCTTCTCGAATTGGCGAGAGATCGCCATTGCGAGAACGAAGCCAGCCGAGCCATTATCATTATGCACATTCTCCGTCTCTTGAAGATGGAGCCGCGTGTATGGGGAGATCCGATCTGTAACTATCGCCAATTGAAGTTGACTCAATACCACGGGCGGCTGTGGAATCTCCGCTGCGTCTACGCGGTACACGATCGAATCCCAATCGTGTTCCTTACAGAAATCGTGCCACAAGTCGGTTGTCCGCTTTACACACCGGACGAAGCGTAGATTGCTGAAATACGATTCTCGCACGGGGCAAAGACATGACTCCCCGCTACTTGCTCGACGTGTCCCCCTCCCGCCGCGAACTCCTCTGCCGCGTCGGCGGCGGGTTCGCGGGCCTCGCGCTCATCGACGTGTTGTCTCGCGATGGCTACTTCGCCCGGGCCGACGCGGCCAAATCGTCCACGTCGCCGCTCGCGCCGAAGAAGCCGCACTTTCCGGCGAAGGCCAAGCACGTCGTCTTTTTGTTCATGAACGGGGCACCCTCGCAGGTCGATACCTTCGACCCGAAGCCCGAGCTCGACAAATGGAACGGCAAGCCGTACTCGGGGAAGACGCGCGTCGGCTCGAACGGTCGGCCGATCGGCAACCTGATGCGTTCGCCGTTCGACTTCACCCGGCACGGCAAGAGCGGCCTGCCGATCAGCAGCCTGTTCCCGCACACCGCGAAGTTCGCCGACGACTTGTGCGTGATCCGTTCGCTGCAGACCGATACGGCCGCCCATGCGGGCGGGTGCTTGCAGATGAATTCGGGAACGCCGCTCATCGGCAAGCCGAGCCTCGGTTCGTGGCTGAGCTACGGGCTCGGGACGCAGAACGATAGCCTGCCGTCGTTCGTCGTGATGATCGATCCCCGGGGCGGGCCGATCGGCAGCGCGTCGAACTGGTCGGCGGGGTTCATGCCGGCCGCGTATCAGGGCACGTTGTTCCGCGGCCAGGGGAGCCCACTCCTCGACCTCGCGACCCCGACCGGCGTCTCGCCAGCGCGACAACGCGAGTCGCTCGACTTGCTGAAGTCGCTGAACGAGGAACATCGCGCGACGCGACCGGGCGAGAGCGAACTGGCCGCTCGGATCGAGAGCTACGAACTCGCCTTCCGCATGCAACGCGAGGCGACGGCCGTCGTCGACCTTTCCAAAGAGGACGCAAAGACTCGGGCCGCCTACGGGCTCGACGACAAGCTCACCGCCGACTTCGGCCGCAAGTGCCTGATCACGCGCCGACTCATCGAAAAGGGTGTGCGGTTCATCCAACTCTATTCCGGCGGCGGGCATATTGAGGACACCTGGGACGGCCACACCGATTGCATCGGCAATCACAAGTTACACGCCGGCGAGACGGACAAACCGATCGCTGCGTTGATGACCGACTTGAAGCGAACCGGCCTGTGGGACGAAACACTGCTCGTGTGGGGCGGCGAATTCGGCCGCACGCCAACGAGTGAAGGCGTCGGCAAACCGGGCCGCGACCACAACCCGTTCGGGTTCTCGATGTGGCTGGCCGGTGCCGGCGTGAAGGGCGGCCAGGCGATCGGCGCGACCGACGAACTTGGCTTCAACGCCGTCGAGAAGCCGTACCACACGTCCGACCTGCACGCCACGATCCTGCACCTCATGGGCCTGGAACACGAGAAACTCACCTACTTCCACGCCGGCCTGAAGCAACGCCTGACGGGCATCCGCGGCGAGTTGATCGAGGGGGCGCTGGCCTAAACTCAGCTCGAATGGAAACGTGGCGTTTCGGTCGGAGTTCATTTGCACCCCGTAGGTCAATTTCGCGAGCGCGACGCGAATTCGGCGAATTCGCCTCGATCCTGCGCGACGTACGCGATGGCGGTTGAACTTCCCGAGTGCCGTTGGCTTGTGAACTCTCGTCGCCGACTTACTTCACCCAACTTGTCTGCGTCACCAGTTGCGTGATCGAGGCGAACGAGAGGGCCGCGTTCGTGGCGAACCTCGGACTGGAGTTCGCGGGAAACGTGGCCAGCGACGCGTCGCCGACCAGGAACACGTTGAAGTCCTTCGACAGGTTCTCGTAGCCGGCCGTCGTCTTGCAGAAACACATGTCGGTCGCATAACCCGTCAACAAGATGTGGCGGACGCCGTGCTTCTTCAGGAATTCGCGGAGCGGCGGATAGCCTTCCGCATCGAAGATGACCATGTCGTTCGGGTCGACCGTCACGGCTTCGGACACGGGGATCGGCAGGTTCCAGAAGCCCTTGTTGTTGAACTTGTCCCCGGCGTCGAGGCCGGGGACGTTGCGGAAGTAGTCGACCACCGGGCGGTCGGCCGAGACCGCGAACTTCGATGGCAGTGGCTCGCCGGTGTACTTGAAGTTGGCCAGCACGTGTCGGAGTTCCTTCACGCCGGCCGCTCGCTCGTCGGCGCTCGGCGTCTTGGCGAACGAGCGATACACTTTGGTCCGAATCGGGTCGGCCGGGCCGGGCAGACTGTACATCACGAACGCGGCCTTTGGACGAAGCCGCTTCAGGAACGGATCGATCACGTCTTTGGTATGCTGGAAGGCGAGGTGGTTCTTGTCCGGCGTGCAGAAGTCGGCCGCCCCGTTCGGCTCCGGAGTCTTCCAGCCCCAGCCATCGTCGATCGCCCACGGGTGAACCATGATGACCGCCGTGTCCCTGGCCCGAAGTCGATTGGGGATTTCGATGATCCCGCGCGCG
This sequence comes from Gemmataceae bacterium, assembly GCA_031363325.1. Lineage (GTDB taxonomy): Bacteria > Planctomycetota > Planctomycetia > Gemmatales > Gemmataceae > SIAJ01. The sequence goes on along the minus strand of JANLUE010000984.1, from coordinate 1,709 downwards.
TTGTACGAGAACCGCCAGGCCCGCACGTCCAGGTCCGACTCGGGGTCGTCGATGAGCCGTGGCGACTCGAATCGCTTCAACTCGACGACCGGCTCGACGTATTGCGGATAGTCCGCGAGCAAGGGCTTCGGGTTGTGGATCGGCGTGAGCGAGTTGACGTACTCGCGCGTCGCGGGCTTCGCGGGCTCGGCCGCGATTGGCTCGCGAACGCTCACCGCGAGCAACGTGGCGAGCGAGCCGAGCGCCAGGCCGAGCAACAGTGAACGGTTCATTTCAGATCCTACTTCGGGCGGCTGCGGTACACTATGAGCGGAGGCACACATGGCACGTCGTTTGATGAGTTGGTCGTTCGTCTTCGTTGCGGCCAGCGGCTGCACGCGAACTCCCACTTCCGCACCGCCGGTTGTGGTCGCGGCGGACGCGCACTCGATCAACTTGCCGACCACGCGCGTGATCCAGTTGCAATGGCCCAACGGGCCAACGGTTTTGGTCTTGCATCACGTGATCGGCGAGTTTCGCGGCACCAGCGCTCCGGACACCGGCGGTCAGGCGTACGCGTATCGCCATGAAGAGCGGATCGTGAAGCGGGTGCCGGTACGACCGCCGGACGCACCCGGAGCGAAAGTCCCGCCGCGACCTCCGGAACCACCCGGCGGGCCGGGTATGAAGACAGTCGTCGAAGAGGGCCGGATCATGGAGTGGCGTTGCGTGACGCCGGACGGCCGAACCGGCACGATGACAATTGACGGAGCTCACTACGATCTGTCGAAAGGAAACGTGTTCCTGATCACGACGGAGCCGGGCTTCCCGAAAGGGTTCTTGAAGATAACGCAAATCGCCCGCGACCTCGGTCCGTTCCAGTCGGACTTCAGCAACATCCACGAATTGACCAAGACTGATCCCGAGATCAAAGCGTTCATCGAAGCGGTGCCGAAATAGCTCAATCATCGCGACTCGCCAGTCGTCGGCGAAGCTCCTCGTTCTCCACGCGAAGCCGCTCGTTCTCCGCGATAGCTCGGTCCCGATCTTCCGCCGGCGTCGGCAGTCGTTCGCCGGTCACGGGATCGACGACGCGCAGATGTTCGCCGTCGGGCTCGAAAATCAGGTCCAACTGTTTGCTGACGAGTTGGCCGTCCACGATTGGAATCGGCCGATACTCCGAGGCCACGCGTCGATAGCCCTGGAACCTCGGCTTGAGGTAGTCGCCGAATGGGTCGAAGAGCAGGTACTCCGGCACCTTGATCACGTCCCGGTACAACTCGAACTTCTTGGTCTGATCTTCGCGCCGAGTCGACGACGAAGTGAACTCAATCACGATGGACGGTCGTTTTCGCTCTTCCCAGAGCAGATAGTTCTGCCGCTTGTGCTTCGGCACTCCGACGACGACAAACGTGTCCGGAGAGATGTGTTTGCGTTTATTGCCACGCACGTAGAAGAGAAGCAGATTGCCGGACACATAGACGTTCGATTTCGCCGCGTAGTGGTCGGACAAGGTCGCGACCATGTCGGTCATGAGTTCGCGGTGGAAGTCGGTCTCGGCCATGGGGCGGCCATCCGAGGTGGGATATTCGATTTCGCGCGTGATCTGGGCGTGGGACGACTTGTACATCGCGGCCTCCGGTCTGGGCCATCTTACACGATCGGCCAACACGTTTCGCCGTGCCGCTCAATCCTCGTCCTCGTCCGACTCCGACTCCGACTCCGACTCG
>JANLUE010000732.1:0-1802 GCA_031363325.1 Gemmataceae bacterium | reverse complement strand
GTTCGCCTACAATCCCCTCATGACCAAGGAAGAAGTGGCCGCCGTCCTGGACGAAGTGGGCACGCTCCTCGAAGTGAAGGGCGAGAGCGCCTCTCGTACCAACTCCTATCACAACGCCTCGCGGGCGTTGCTTCAACTCGATGGCGATTTCAAAGCCATCGTCGAATCCGGTAGGCTCGGTGAGATTCGTGGCATCGGCGACGCGCTTCGCCAAAAGATCGAGACGCTCGTCCGCACCGGTGAACTCCCACAACTCACGCAACTTCGAGCCGAGGTGCCGGCCGGCGTGGTGCAGATGCTTCGGCTACCGGGCTTGGGGCCGAAGAAAGTGAAGGTTCTTTTCGAGGATCTGAAGATCATCGACCTCGAGGGACTCAAGGCCGCCTGCGAGGAGGATCGCGTCTCGGGCTTGAAAGGGTTCGGTTCCAAGACGCAGGAGAAAATTCTGGAGGGGCTCCGCTTCGTCGGCGAGGTCGGCCAGCGCGTCCGGCTCGACGAAGCGTACCCGCTCGGCCAGGCCCTGCTCGAAAAGCTGCAGAAATTGCCCGGCGTGATTCGAGGCAGTTTGTGCGGCAGCCTGCGACGGCGTCGCGAGACGGCGAAGGACATCGACATCGTGGTGAGCTCGGCGAACGCCAAGCCGATCATGGACGCGTTCGTCAAACTACCTGAAGTGATGCAGGTCACGGGGCACGGCGAAACGAAGTCGAGCATCGTGGCCGCGATGCGGCTCGACACGCAACGCGTGGTGTTGAACGCGGACCTGCGCGTCGTGCCGGACGATGTGTTCGCGTTCACGCTGCTCTACTTCACCGGCAACAAAGAACACAACATTCGCTTGCGCCAGCGGGCGATCGATCGCGGCTGGACACTGAACGAGTATCGGCTCGGCGGCGACAAGAAGGCCGTGAAGTGCGGAACGGAAGCGGAGATTTACAAGGCGCTCGGCCTCGCCTACGTGCCGCCGGAGCTTCGCGAGGACACGGGCGAAGTCGAGGCCGCCGAGAAGAACACCCTACCCAAACTCGTCGAGCGCGGCGACATCCGGGGGGTGTTCCACAATCACTCGACGTTCTCGGACGGGTCGGCCACCGTCGGGCAGATGGCCCTCGCCGCCAAGAAGCTCGGATTCGAATACTTCGGGATCGGCGACCATTCGCAGTCGCTCAAGATCGCCCGCGGCATGAGCATCGCCCAGGTCCGCACGCAACATGAAGAGATTGACGCCCTCAACGAATTCCTCCCCAAGATTCGGATCTTCAAGGGCGTCGAATCGGACATCCTGGAAGATGGCTCGCTGGATTACCCCGACGAAGTGTTGAAGACCTTCGACTATGTTGTGGCGAGCGTGCACACGCACTTCAACTTGTCCTCAGCGGAACAAACGGCCCGCGTGTGCAAGGCGCTTGCACATCCGGCGACCACGATGCTCGGCCACGCCACGGGGCGATTGTTGCTTCGCCGCGAAGGCTACAAGATCGACCTGGACGAAGTGTTGAAGGTGGCCGCGAAGCACGGCAAGATGATCGAAATCAACGCCCACCCCGTTCGGCTCGACCTCGACTGGACCTACGTGAAGCGAGCGAAAGCGATGGGCATTACCTTAGTCATCAACCCGGACGCCCATTCGGAAGCGGAACTTTCGCTCTTCGAGTACGGAGTGGATGTCGCGCGACGCGGCTGGCTCGAGAAAGCGGACGTGTTCAACACGCGCTCGGTGGCGGACGTGATCAAAGAATTCGAAAGGCGCAAGTCACTCAACTGTTAGCTGCGCGGCGGAGGTTGGACGGAGCCGAGCGCGT
>JANLUE010000963.1:0-7152 GCA_031363325.1 Gemmataceae bacterium | reverse complement strand
GCGATGTGGTTGTGGGGAAGGTTTCGATTCGACCCGCGTCGAATTCCAAATGTCAAAATGAGAACTCCGTCGATCCAGACCTCGGCCCGATCATGTGCCTTCGTGGCGGTGACGATACTTGCGCCAAGTTTTTTCGCAATGCTCCGCGCATGGTCTTTCGTCAGGTTGGCCATGAGCGATTACTCAAAGAATTGGCGGAGCATCGCCAACTGGCGCCTTGGTAGTGGGCCGAGCTTTTCGGCAGGAATCTCATTCAGGCGATGGAAGTGATCTGCCAGCAAATCCTTCAGGTTCTCGATGGCTTCGGCAATTGTGGTGCCGGAAGCAGCAACACTTGCCTCGGCAAACGAAGCGACGAACCCGACCGATTCCGGGCGGACGAGTACCGGCACGTCTCGAGTCAACTTGAGATTGTGATCGACCATCGTCGCGATGACGACGGAAAATGGCGACGCGGACACCGCTCGACGACGCGGGGCAATTGTCTTGGCTTTTCCCATCATTTCATTGTCATTCTTGGCGACTCAGAAGCCAGTCCAAATTCGGCCGCCATCGATCCGAATTGCCCATTGGGCTCAATTCTCGTTTGGTGCGACTGCCTTGAAGCGCGAGTACAGTTCCAGCAAGCGCTCGGCCTGGACGGGCCACGAATAGCGCTCGGCCGCGTGGGCCATTTTCTCCGGCGTGTACTCGCCGCGTTCGACGCGGGCGCGGGCGTCCTTTAACGAAGCCGCGATGTCTTCAGGGGAATTCAGCCCGTAGGCCGTCCCGTTGCCGCATTCCCGAAGGATTGCCGCGATTTCGGGCAGGTCGCTCCCGCAGATCGGAATTCGGGCATGCATGAACTCGAACAGTTTGTTCGGCGTGCAGTAAAGCATGTTCAACACGCCCGGCTTGGCGAAGTACGGGATCACCCCGAGGTCGGCGTGGCGTGTGTACGCCATCAGCTTCTCCTGATCGACCCAGCCGCCCATGTGCACGTTCTTGAGCCGAAGCTCCGAGATGATCGAGCGCATCTCGGCCTCGTAGGGCCCGGTGCCGATCACGAACAGTCGATACGACTCGTCGAGCAATTTGAACGCCCGAACCAGGTTTGGCAGGTTGCGATATTCCGACAGGCTCCCTTGAAATAGGATCTTGAAACCATCCGGCCCGACGCCGAACAGCTTCAAGAACTCGGCCTCCGTGACACTCGTGGCTTCCGTTAACAGACTGTAACTGTTATAGATCACGGACGGCTCGGGCACGCCGTAGTATTCGGTCATCAATCGGGCGATTGAGGCATTCACCGTGATGATCAGATCGGCTTGTTTGATATGCTCGCGTTCGACTTCACTCCAGTAGCGTTGGGCCATCGGGTCGTCGTTCTGATACGGGAACAGTTCGTGCGAATCGTAGACGATCTTGGCGCTTGGCCCCTTCGCGTCGCGAACCTGAACCGCGCCGGGAAGCGTTTCGAGGTCGTGGCAGTGGATGATGTCGAACAACCCGGCCGGCGCGTGGGCGACGAAGTACCCGCTCAGGCTCGCGGTGTGTCCCCGCATCCAACGCATCGGCAGGTGGGGGTCGCGCGCGAAGCGAGCCAGTCGGCGACGATGTCGGAACTGACGGATCGCTTCAAACGTACGGCGTGGTAGCAGCGTTTTGACCAGCCACTTGCTCGTCCATTTCACGGTGGAGCGAAGCGTCGGTCGCGGGGCCATCGTAGCCGCCCCGATCACGCCGACCCGGGGGTCGATGGCCGACTTGGGAATGTCCGCCGGGACGGTGAGCAGCGTGACTTGATACCCGGCCTCGGCCAGGGTGTTCATTTCCGCGATGATTCGGCGGTCGAGTACGACGTGGGCCGACAGAACGAGGACGCGAAGCGACATGCTTTTGAAATAGCGATTCAGTCGGCCGACACCATCCGCTTCACGTCCCAAACCTTGATGACGCCGTTCTTGTCGGCCGTTGCCATCACGGACTCGTCGCACGAAACCGCGAGGCTCGTCAGGTCGGCCCCTTCGTCCTGCACCCGCTTGACTCGCGTGATCTGAACCTTACCGTTCGTGACCGTCAACCGGCTCGTCTGGATGGTCGTGCCGTACACGGAAAGAACCATGGGTTGCGTCTTGAGGGCCCGGAACTGCGTCGCGGGGATTTTGCCGGCGACCGGCAGCGACTTGTGCGACTTCGGGTCCCAGGCGGTGACCGGGGCCCAGTCTTCGCGGCCGATGCTGAGCACGAGCTGGCCGTCCAGGGCCGGGGCCATTCCGGAGACGCCACCCTTCGGCATCGGTGCGAGGATCGCGAACGGTTCCTTGCCCGTCCGCACATCGACCGCTCGTTGGACCTCATCGCCGGGAATCGAGTCGAGGAAGATCAACTGCGTGTCGCGTTCGATGAATCGCAGGCTCGTGACGTTGCGAAGCTTGGGAACCATGTGCCGTTGGACGCCGTTTGCGACGGTCCAAATCCGGACGGTGTGGTCGGCCGAGCCGGTGGCGAGAATCTTGCCATCCGAAGAAAAGGCGACCGCGAGGTTGGAGATGGCGCCGGTATGACCCCCGCAGTTCGCCACTTCTTGGCCCGATTCAGAATCGTGAATCTTCAGGGTGCCGTTCTTGTAACCGATCGCCAACTTCGAGCCATCCGGGTTGAACTGGATTGCGGTCGCCCAGAGGCGTTCGATCGTCGAGAACTGGGATTCCGACTTGTCGGCCGTCTTGAAGACGTAGACCTTGCCGTCGCGGATCGTGACGATCGACTTCGAGTCGGGGGCGACGCGGAAAGCGGTCGTTTTCCATTTCCCATCGCCCACAGTGGCCAGCTGTTGACCCGTCGACACGTCCCACAAGCGAATTGTGCCATCCGACCCGGCCGAGACGAGCGACTTGCCGTCTGGGGCGAAGTTCATCCAAACCGGCCCCGGCCCATGGCCCTTGAGGACGGCCAAGCCAAGATCTTCGCCGTATCCGAAGGTGGCCGTTGCGGTTAGGACGGCGATCGACAGGAAGATTCGGCGGATCATGGCCCAAACCTCTATGCGGGACCGATCCGAAAGGGGGTGGATCAGTCACCGGCTATTAAGGCAATTGCCGTTTGCGGATTCGCGGGCACATGAAATCCACGATTCCAACCCGAATTGCTCCCGAAAGATTGAAACCGACGAGGGGTTGGAATTGCCGAAACGATCTGGTGTGCGGTACTTGCGAATTATCCCCTGATCGGACCGCCGTCCCCAAAATGAAGTGCCAGCACGTCGCGCCAGAGTTCCGCCTCGCGGCGGGCTTCGGCCGGGCCGCCATGGTCCGCATCGCTGAACAAGCGATTGACGATCTTGCCTTTGCCGTCCGGGACGCGGACCCACCAGCCCTTGACGCGATCGTACTCCATACGGGTGACGTACTTGGAGCCGAGTCGCAGCCGAGCTTTGCCTTCGGCCGCCGTGAGGATTTGATCGCGATAAGCTTGCGCGGCGATGAGGGCCCGTTTCAGGCCGCCGTGCGAGAGGTCGGGGAAGAACTTGCTGAGGGTTCGGCCGGGGAAGTAGACGCGCGCAAACCAACCGAACGTCCGCCGTTCGGGCTGGTCGATCCGGCTGATGCCGGGGCCGCCTTTCACTTTACGGTCGGTCTTTGCCGCCATGCAGTCGTCCCTCTCGGAACTTCATGAGGCGTGGGCGAGGTGGGCGACGTGGGCGACCGAACAGGTAGTGTAGTGAATGAACGGTGAATTGAAGAGGGCGACGCGAATTTCTGGGCCGGCGGCCGTGCACCATAAGTCACGTATTTCACGGCGGATCAGGTCGACGCCTCGCCCACGACAACTCCGTGAATCGACAGAGGTGGCAGCGCGACGATCGTTGCCTCGCCTTCACGCCGCGCCTGGAGTTCCTGTCCGCCCGGCTCGAATCGGAACTTCTTCGGCGCGTCTTTGCGAACGATCAACTCCATGCCGTGGATTGGCACGGTCTCTTCGCGAAGCGGAACTTCCATCGTTGGCAGGCCGTGATTGGCGGCCGTGTTCACGCCGTTGAACAGATGCACGACGAGTCGTCGACCGCCGGCCCTCGGTTGCGTGAAGTAAGTGGCTTGAACGCACATCGGGGCCGAAAGCGAAATCGGAGCCGGTCCGTTGGCCGCCCACTCGACGGCCCGGGCGAGCAAACGGCGCTGATACGGGTAGGCGTACGACCACAGGGCCGCATCGAGCCCGGCCGCCAGGTAGACCACGCGGCCCTTGCCGAACGATCGAACCACGCCGGCCGGCAGCGATTCGGCCGACCCCTCGGGCTTCATTCGCAAAACGGCTTCGTCCGCTCGGACCGGTTCCGTGACCGACAACAGGGGGCCTTTCACCACGACCGAGCGCGACGGCACGAGTCGATTCAACTTCACGTCGCGCGTCAACGGGTGGTCGGGCCAGGTCAGCGTGGCGATGCCGGTTCGCTGTTTCCAGTATGCTTCGTCCAGGGCGAACGCAAAGTTTTCGTCGAGCTTCGGCCGCACGGCGTTCGCCTTCGGCCGACCGCGATACGACACGCCAAACACATCGGCGAGCGCGAAGTCCTTGCGTGGCCGACCGAGTTCATCGCACAACGATGTCTCGCCCGTCGCCACGAGCCCGCCGCCCGCCTGAACGTATTCGCGGATGGCCTTCACCTGGGCATCGGAAAGGGCAGCCGCGTTTGGCAATACGAGAACGGCAAACTTCGCCAGCGCTTTCACATCGATGTCCCAGTCGTTCACAAGGGTGAGCGGCAGATGTTCTTCGAGCGCCATCCGAAACGCGCCGAAGACGTGCGGCAGAAAACGCTCGGCGATGTCCTTGTACGCGTAGAACTGGCGCGTTTGCTCGCTCACCAACATCGCCGCCCAGGGAAGTGCTTCGAGCCGCTTCATGTACGGTTCGCGGGCCTTGACCTCGGCGAAGTCTGGCGTCGGGTCGTGGCCCGGCCAGCCGAGCGACTCGGCCAACACGTTCCCCTGACTGACGGCGAGCAAGCAGCGCGTCAGTCGTTCGTGAGCCGGGAAGCTATCGGTGCCGTAGGGGTTGCCGCGCGACATGAGGTACGGCTCGGCCGCGCACGGCCGACCGCCCACGGTGGCGCGCAGATACGCCGCCCCGAATGTCGGTGCCACGCTGCCGCCGATGTTCGTCTCGTCCAGCCACCATTCTTGCATCGGCAAATCGAACCGGCGGTTCATGCTCGTCGGCATGGCCCGGGGCGAATACAGAAAGTGCCCGTAACGACCGGCGTTCACGGTCCACGACATCACGACCGCATCCGGCTTGACCGACTTGATCGCCTTCTGCAACCGCAAGTAGTGATCCTCAAGTCGCTCGCCACGCCACACCAGATACTCGCGGTACGGCACGTCATCGAGGTTGGCCTTCGGCGGCAACGCTCGACCGCGATCGGCGCGGTACGCCGACTTGCAGGCCGGGCAGAAGCAAATCGACGGATGGTAGTTTCCATCGAACGAATAGCCGTCGAGGTCGTAGTCGCGGATCAACTCGGCACAGAGTTCGATCAGAAAATCGCCCCAGGGCCCGAGGTTGCAGCCGATGCGCGAACCCAGATCGTCGTCCTTGGCGGGCTTCTTCGCGGCCGCGTCCGAATCATCCGGGTGAACTCGCCAGTCGGGGTGTTTTTCGACGAGTTTCACCGACGGGAACGGCGGCAAGCCAAGGACGCACTTCATGCCGCGATCGTGGCAATCTTTCACGAGCTTCTTCAGCGCCGTCGCGTCGTCTTTCGAGAGCCCGCCCCCATCCTTGCGCAACGGATAATGCGGCCAGACCAGGTTCGTGTGCACGACTTGAGCGCCCGCCTTGGCCGCGCGCTCGACCTCGCCCGGCGTGAGGAACGACATCCGCGTGACTTCGTGAACCCAATTCGGAATGACGAATGGTTCGCTCGGCGGCGGGTCGGCGGAGAACGCGGTCAACGAAACGGCGCTCGCGGCCGAAGCGGCGAGAAACTCGCGACGAGTGGAATCAGACATGCGAAGGCCCACGATTGGACGACCAGCGGAGTCGTCGTCCTACGCGAGCCGATCGAGTACGGCCACCTCTCGTCGATCAGAGATGCTTGCCCTTGTCCCGCCCGGAACTCCGCTTCTGGCGGGACCGCTCCACCGCGTTCCGCTGCAGCGCGCTCAGGGACCGTTGGATCTCGGCCAGAACGCCTCGACCTTCCTGGTTGGCGGAGTTGCCCTGGGCGTACAGGACTTGACGGTCCTTTTGCAAATGCCCCAACTGGTCGTCGAATTCGTCCATCCGGGGGTGCGGAATTTGCGGTTCAATGTGGTTCGTGACGAGTTCTTCCACCCGCTTCCGCTCGGGAACGGCCACGGCCCACGTGGCCCGGTGGACGAACTCCCGCAACTTCGGCAGGACGTAGTGGACGCGGCTCTTGGCCTTGGTCCACTGCACCACATCGGCTTGCAGGGCATGGACTTTCTCTTCGACCGCGAGCGAATGTTTGAACGCGTTCTCCAACTCGTTCCGCAAACCGTCCATGTTGAGGCGCAACGTGTCGATGCTCACTTCCAGGCCCAGGATGGACTTCCAAATGGCGTCGAGTGCTTGCCACTTCTCCGCCGGCACTTCCGTCGTTCCACTTTCCGCGTGGGCCACCGGCCTCAAACGCACGTGAACCGCGAGGTGGGCTTCGCTCGGTGGGGGTGGCGGCAGGAGGCGATTCAATTCGGGATTAGTCCCGTCCAGGCCCAAATGCGACTCGTTCGAGAATTGCCATGACTCGACTTCCCGAATCGGAATGGCGACCGCCCTCAAAAGGTCTTCGACCGTCAGCGCCTGACTCCAGTCGGAGTCGTGTAACCGACTCGCCGACACTCGGAAGGCAACCGCCAGGGGCTCGCCGGCCGGCTTGAACCACGCCTCGGCGATGACTTCTCCCAATTGCTGGACGGGCACCCATTCGCTCGACGGGGCCCTTTCGGAGTACGTCACGCCGCACCTCCTCAATCCGAGAGCCAACACGTCCGAACGATGTGGTCGGCGATCGAAGCGATTTTACGGCGGCGTCGATCCACACGCCAGCAGCGTGTGAAGTTTGCTTTTCGGCGTGGCCGACTGGCATCGCACCGTAATGGCTTGGCACGCGAGTCGAGTGCGTTTTGACCCAACGAGCGCGGTTAG
>JANLUE010000913.1:0-2150 GCA_031363325.1 Gemmataceae bacterium | reverse complement strand
GCTCGGTTCAGGCGCGGATGGGACTGTGCGCCGCGTCGAATATGCTTATGATACACAAGGGAACCTGTATCTCATCACCACCTACGATGCGTCGTCGGGCGGAATCGTCGTGAACCAGGTTCAACGAGAATTCAGCGGCCTTGCGCAATTGACCAAGGAATACCAGTCTGTGTCTGGCGCCGTCAATACCGGCAGCACGCCGAACGTGCAATACGCCTATTCGTTCGCACCGAGCGGCTCGACCAATCACAGTCGCTTGACAACGCTCACGTACCCGAATGGTCGCGCCTTGACGTACTACTATTCAACTGGATTGAACGATAGCATTTCACGACTGTCCAGCATCAGCGATAGCGGCACGACCCTGGAGAGCTACGAATACCTTGGCACGAGCATCGTCGTGAAGCGCGGCCATTCTCAGTCCGGCGTTGATCTGACGTACATCAAGCAGACAGGCGAATCGGACGGCGCGGCGGGCGACAAATACATCGGCCTCGACTTCGCGGGCCGAGTGATCGACCAGCGCTGGACGACCACCACGCCCTCGGCCAAGGATCGCTTCGCGTTTGGCTACGACCGCGATTCAAACCGTCTGTACAAGGAAAATCTGCTCAGTTCGAACAACAGCGAACTCTACGCGTACGACAATTTGAACCAACTTACGAGCATGCAACGCGGCACGCTCAACGGCACCAAAACCGGCCTGACCGGCGCGGCCACGCGTAGTCAATCTTGGGACTTCGACGCGCTGGGCAATTTCGACAGTCAAACAACCGACGGCACGGCTCAAACACGCAGCCACGACAACCAGAACAAGATCACGAGCATCTCCAGCGCGACGACACCGACCTACGACGCGAATGGCAACCTGACCAAGGACGAAACGGGCCGGACCTTCAAATACGACGCCTGGAACCGGCTCGCCGAAGTGAAGAACTCGGGCGGGACGACCCTAGCCACGTACCAGTGGGACGGCCAGGGTCGCCGCACGCGCGAGACCCGCTCGGGCACGACCACCGACTTGTATTACTCGGCCGCTTGGCAGGTACTCGAAGAGCGAGTCAGCGGCACCACGCGCATCTCCTACGCCTGGAGCCCAGTCTACGTGGACGCGATGATCGCCCGCGACCGCGACTCGGACAGCAACGGCTCGCTCGAAGAGCGACTGTACGTCGCCCAGGACGCCAGCTTTAACGTGACAGCCTTGATCGACACGTTGGGGGCGGTACAAGAGCGATTCGAGTACGATGCTTTCGGCTCGTTCACGGTGCTCACGGGGGCGTGGGGGTCGCGCGCTTCGAGCAGCTATGCATGGAAATACCTGCACCAATCTGGGAGGTGGGATGCCGATGGAGGGGTGTATAGCTTCCGAAGGCGGGAATACGCTCCAATCATTGGAGTATGGTTACAACTAGATCCGCTACAGCCAGTCGGCGAATCAAATCTGTATAAGTATGAATCCAATTCCAGTACTAACAGATTCGATCCGATTGGGACATCTGATGAAAAGCTTGTTGAGCGACGGGGTAGAACCGAAGGAAGTCTCGCTGATCTTGACAAAGAAGCTGAGGGCTCGACCCCGTACACGACGTTGACAAAAAAAATAGTTGACAAACTGAATCTGATGGACGCAAAGTTTCGGATCAAGCTTGAAATTCCGACTAAACTTGGTGAATTCCAAGCAAAGAATGCGCAGTACAACGTCAGTCTCTTAGGTTATGAATTCACATATCAAGAAGGCGCGTACATATCTTCGCGCAATTTGGTCGCTCTCGAATGGGACTTTGATTGCTCAATGGTTTCGCTTGACAAGGTTAAGGTGCAACTAGAATCCACGTTCGCATCATTCGATCGAAAAGAAAAGGTGTTACCGACCCGGCAATTCGATCTCACGAATCCGTACATGATTGCATTCAAGCTCAAACAGAAGACAGCGAAGGGCGCGACTCATCGCCTTCTGATCATAGATGCACCGGGAAGCACATTCATTACAGAGTTTTATCCAAAAAATTCAAAGCCAAAGGATTTAAGGCTCTTCGCGGATTCGTGTGGGTAACTTTTGGTCCCTGAACGCTTGAATTCCCTATTATTCGTGGGGGTTTTGTCTTTTCTTGGCCGCGAAAACCTGTCACGATTGGTGTATGGCCAAC
>JANLUE010000862.1:0-14811 GCA_031363325.1 Gemmataceae bacterium | reverse complement strand
GTGCCCGATCCCGGCGCGGTCCCCACGATGACGTGAAAGTCGTGATCGCCCTCGAACTTGACGGCGTAGATGAACCCCTTGACCGAAACGTTGCGCTTTTCTTGAGCCACGCGGTCGGAGTCTTCGCTCGTCGAGATCGGCGGACTCAGCCCGCGCATCGTCGCGTCAGGTACCAACGACGCGAGCAAGTCCGCGACGGTCGCAAACGATTCGAGCTCCGCCGTCGCGATCGAAGTCTTGGCCTTCTTGCGGTCGTGACCGACAAAAGTATCGGATGACCCCGCGGCTGCAACGAGGCTAGGTGTTGCGGCGGGTTCGGAGAATCCGCTTGGCTCGCCGGTGTCGATCACCCGATACGTTCGGCCCTTGGCGGTCGTCAAAAGCTGGACGGTCGGTTTGGCGGCGTGACGGACTACATGGTAGGGCGAGGCAGATTCACGGTTCGGCCCGTGTGACGTTGATAGCGATGGGATTGCGACAACGTGTATGGGCGTGGCATGGTCGTGAGGCCGAGCCCACCAACACGCTGCGATCGGGACGGGTCGTGTGATCGCCAGGACCAAGATGGCGAACGCGACTGTTTTGAAAAGCCTCATGGTGAACTCCAGACCAACCCTGTCGGGGGCGAATTCATTCGGTTCGTTCAATCAGGTCGTGCCGTCCGATTTCCGGGCGTCTTCGGCGTCGAGTTCCTTCATGCGCCGCTGAATGAAGTCGCGCGGGCTCTCGGGTGTCGACTCGGGGATTTCCGGTGGCTCGGTGCCCACCGCGTCGGTCGGCTTGGCGTCGGTCGTCGCATCGATCTGCTTGCGGAGTCGGCGGGCTCGGGCCGCACGGGCCGCCGCGTCATCGGGGTTCGACATCTTCGTCTCCATGCTTGGGGTTTCGGCGCGGCCAGTCCGCGCCGACGACCCTTCCTTGTATCACACGGCCACCAACTTCGCTCAATCCCCCTTCATCCGACGCGGCCGACGCAACTCGGGTTGAGCCGGCGTCGAGCCCGTACGAGCCTCCGGCTTGTTCAGGAGCCGATCGATTTGCACGCGCCAGGTCCCGGCCTTCGACCGACTCGATCGCTCATTAATGCCGCCGGCGGCGCGGGTCGCCGCGGCCAGGGACTTTTTTGCGACACGAGCCTTCGCCGACTCGGGCTCCGTCAGTCGATCGATTTGCGAGCGGAGGCTGCCATTCGAGGCGGTGAGCACGGCCAGATCGCGAAACTCCGGCGCGTCGCCGAAGAACCGAAGCTGCCACCAATGGTCGGTCACCGGCTCGTGCCAACTGAGGTAGCCGCCCGCCAGAACTTGACGCGGCTCCGTGATCGCGCCCGTGAACGAGTAGCGCACGCCGGGGGCCTGAATCGGGTCGAAGAACTGCGGCGTGTAGAAATCCGACACGACGATGCCGTTCACCGTGTAGCCAAACTCGGCCGCCTCGGATGGGTCGCTCACCTCCACCAGAAACTCGACGCGGCCCTGGTCGGGCTTTGGCGAGTCTCCGGCCACGACGCGGTTGCCGAACGGATCGGCCAACATCTCCAGCACTTCATGACTGGCCGTCAGGGACCAATCGACGCCCGCAGTGACGAGGGCGAACGGCTGGCCGTCTTTGTCGAGATGGACCCCGGCCGCCGCGATGCCGATGTCATTGCGGATGATGACGGGCCAGTAACCCATCGGCACGTCCTCAAGGTTCTCGAACGCATCGACGGTGGCCGATACCTCCCAGATCGGCCCGAGGTCGCGAGTCGCTTGTTTCTGGAGGGCGGCGCTGACGCGCGCGACCTCCGCCAGACGAAGTTCGGGCGATTCCGAGACGAGGGCGAGTTGACGAAGGAGAGTCGACATGCGGTCACTCCTGGTCGAGGATGCGGAACCGGATGCGAAAAACTGCGAGTCGCGTACGCGAGTTCCGCGATGAAGAAACCGTCAAAAGCAATTACCCATTTTTTGAACGACCGACCCAAGATTCTTGAAAAATGTGAAAAAAAGTCCGCTTGGGATCGCCAGATCGACTTGCGGAAGTCTCGAACGACACCGAATGGCCATCAGAGTGCAACAGCTGAGTCCGTTCGATCAGGTCGAGCGACGCTTGGAGTCGGCACAATTCAGACTGGCGTTGGATCGAAGGCGAGCGGAGCGACTTTGTAACAGGCTCCGGAATTCTTGGGCGGTTCTCCAAAAAATGGGTAATTGCTTGTGTCGGCCCACGCTTGTCGCTGGGCAACGTCCAGAAATCTCAGGCGGATTTTTGGAAAGACCGCGTACTCACTTGTGTCGGCGCAGTGCCCAGCTGGCTACCGACCTGGAAAAATCTCGCGGCCCCGGAGAAATATTTCGGACGGATTCGCGGACCATCGGGACTCGGGGCATGAGGCTCCAGCACGGCTCGTCGCCACGGTGCGGCGAGTCGCTCGGGGAAAGTACGTGGGTGCCCGAGAAAGTCGAAATCGTTCGGGAAAATGAGGTGATTTGGGAATTCTCGCAAGTTGAAGCTTGCGTTTTGGAATTCGCCCGCTTAATCTCCTTTCCTGTCGGAGGCTCAGTCGGTTCTCCTTGCGAGCCCCAGATCAGATCGCACTTTTGTCGTGACCGTCGGGAAGGCACCGTCCCCACCCGGCATCCGCCCTACGCCCAAAGCTTGAGTCGTCGGAAAAACTCGGTCGTTCGGCACGGATTGGTTCCTGACTCCCCAGGATGCACCCAATGAGCCGCTTCTCCGCCACCGGTCTGGCCCGGAATCTGTTTCGCTCCGCGCGCGTAACACCGCCCCGCAAGACGAATGGCCTGTCGCGGACCGCGCCAGTCCTCGAGGACATCGTCTTGCAGGGCTCGACGATGAGCGCGGCTCTCGCCGCCTTGGTCGAGCCGCACCAGGCTTTGGCGGCCGCGCTCGGCGACGTGGCGATGTTGTCGGCGCGGCCTGCCCCCGTGGCTGCCCCAGCAGAGACGCCCGTCGCGAAGCCAGCTCCGATCGCGGACCTAATCGGGGGCAATTCGACGGCGAAGCCGCCGGCACAGTCGGAACCACAATCCGAATCGAGCAAGCCGGCGGCCGAAACAACTTCGACGCCCGTGGCGGCTCTGGGCTCGCTGTTCGATACGGAAGACTTTCTCCGCTTGACGGGCGACTACGGCCCGTCGGCCCTCGTGCGACCAGTGATGCCGAAGCCCGACGCCCTGCCGGCCGCAGGCGGTGGATTCGCGGCGGTGCAACCGCAGGCCGAGCCGGCCAAGGACAATGGGCCGCTCGCGTCGCCGAGGCCGGGAGAATCGGGGTTGTCGATCGCAAATAGTCCGGCCGCCGCGCCGACAAACGGCTCGCGTTCCGTTCCGATCACCAGTCGGCCCGTGCTTCCGCAATTGAATTCGGGAAGCTTCAAGCTGCCCGAGACGTTCGTCACTCCGCCGAACAACCCCGTCGTGCTCGAACCGCCCGCTCCGACACGGCCCGGTCCGGTCGCACAGGCCACGACCGATTCGCCGATCTTCGCGGTCGGCACCGACGCGGGCGTGCCGGGCAAGGTGCGCGTTTACAACGCGGCCGACCAGTCGTTCAAGTTCCAGATCACGCCGTTTGGCAACTCGTTCACGGGTGGCGTCCGGGTCGCGGTCGCGGACATCGACGGCGATGGAAAAGCCGACGTAATCGCAGCCCAGGGGGCTGGCGGCGTCAACCGGGTGCGGGCGTTCAACGGCCTCGACGGCACGCCGCTCACGGGCAACATCGGCAACTTCCTGGCGTTCGGGGGCGGGCAAGCGTCCGGCGTGTTTGTGGCGGCCGGGGACATCAACCTTGATGGCAAGTCGGAAATCTTCGTCGGCTCGGACGGCAACGGCCTGTCGCGAATGCGAGTCTTCAACGGCGCGACCGGCGCGATCATGTGGGACAAGATCATCCCGGCGACGACCATCTCGGGCGGAGTGCGAATAGCGGCCGGGGACACGACGGGCGACGGGCGCAGTGACGCGATCCTATCCGCTGGCAATGGTTCGAGCCGAATCGTGGTTCTCGACGGCATCAACGGGATGGAAGTGCAGAACTACTTCGCTTTCGACCCGACCTGGACCGGTGGCATCAACGTGGCCGTGGGGGACGTGACAGCGGATGGATTTGCAGACATCGTTGCCGGCATGTCAACGAATGGTTCATCAGTGAAAGTGTTCTCGGGCCGCGACACGTCCTCGGTCTGGAGTCACGATGGCTTCCCGAACATGTCGAACCTTGGCGTGCGCGTCGGTGTGGTCGATGCGGACTCGGATGGCAAGCTCGACCTGCTCATCGGCCGCGCGCCGGGTTCCGGCTCAGGGCAGGTGCGGATCATCGCTTCGGGCGGCATGGCCAATCAACTCGCCGCGCTGTTGCCGTATGGGGCTAATTTCACATCGGGCACCTTCGTCGCCGGCGATAGTCGGCCCGTCGATACGATCGGGGCACTCGTTGTCCTGCCGACCGTTACGATCACGGCCGCGACCGCGAACGCCGTCGAGAACGGCGGCACGAACCTTTCTTTCACGGTCAGTCGCGACATCACGACCGACCCGCTCACGGCCTACATCTCGATCAGCGGGACCGCCAGCCCGAGCACGGATCACAACCAGGGCGCGGTCATGGCCGCGAACTTCATCGCGGGCCAAGCGACCGTCACGCTCAACGTCACGCCGACGAACGATTCGATCTTCGAGCAGATGGGTGAATCGGTCGTGATGACCGTCGGCACGAACGCCGCTTACACGGTCGGCTCGCCGTCGGCGGCCATCGGCTGGATCACCGACGACGACCTCGGCCTCTCGACAGCCCCGGACGGGCGCGGCGGGCTCGCGACCCAGGCCGATGGTCTCGCCGGCGCGGGCGCGGCCGTCTCGCCGGACGGAGTCAACTATTCGAGCGGCACCGTCTCCGTCAACTCGACCGACCTGTCGTCCGTCGGCTTCGGGCAGGCCTGGGGCATCGACCGCGGCTGGACCAACTCGTTCGGCTACGACGCCGAGACGTCGGACGGCAATGGCATGGTATCGAGGGAGATCGCCTACCTGCGCACCGACAACACCGATGTCGCGGTCATCGGCGCGTCTGGTCGGCCGCTCTACTTCGATGGCTTCACGAGCGTCTACACCGCGCGCGACTACTCGAAGGACACGCTGACGCAGAACGTCGGCACCAAAGAGTTCACGCTCGTCACGTCGGGCGGTTCGAAGCTCGTGTTCAACAACTTCGACGCCTCGCTCGCCACGTATCAGAAGGGTCAACTCAAATCCGTCACCGACGCGAATGGAAACGTCACATCGATCACGAGTCGAACGACCGACGGCAAGGTGTCCGAACTGCAACGCACCGTGACCGTCGGCTCGACGACCACTGTCGAATCGTATCTCTATACGTACCTCGCCTCGGGCACGAATGCGGGCCGGACCGACACGATCACGTTGCGCCGGCAAGTGAACAGCGGCTCGTGGACCACTGTGCGCACCGCTGAGTACACGTATCACGACGGAACGACCGGGAATGGGACGGCCGGCGACTTGAAGACGGCCATCGTCAAGGACTCGTCCGGAAACGTGTTGGACACGAAGTATTACCGGTATTACACGTCGTCTTCGTCCACGGGTTACGCGGGCGGCTTGAAGTACGCCTTCAACGCCGACGCCTACGAGCGATTGAAGAACTCCTACGCGACCCCGGACTCGGCCACCGATTCGCAGGTCGAAAGCTACGCGTCGGACTACTTCGAATACGATTCCGTCCGCCGGGTCAGCAAGCACACGCAGAGCGGCACCGGTTGCAGCGCCTGCGCGGGCGGGCTCGGCGTCGTGACGTACTCGATCTCGACCAGCGCGTTCGCCGACGGGTACAACTCGTGGCGGACGAAGACGGTCGAGACGCGGGCCGACGGGAACACGCAAACGGTGTACACGAACTTCATCGGCCAGCCGATCCTGGAAGTGTACAAGGACACGACGACGAACCTGGAATGGGCGACGTATCATCAGTTCGACACCTCGGGCCGTGAAGTGTTAACCGCGATGCCGTCGGCCGTGAGCGGGTACGATGAGACGAAGTCGGACCTGTTGAACAATCAATCGGGCAATTATCAATATCTGCGCGACAGCCAGGGCCTGATCGCGACCGCCGCGTATGCCACTTCGACGACCGCGACATCGAGCACGGCCGGCAATGTGAATGGATATTTGAACACGACGAGCCTGAAGCGCGGCGAGTCGGGCACGGCCGTCTTGCAAAGCACCATTCAGTATTATTCGCGCACCGATGGCTCGATCACCGTCTATCCGGTCGCCAACCAGACTCGCTATCGCAACACCGGCGGATCGGGCGGCGAGACGACCAGTTATGCCTACACGTGGTACTCCGGCACGATCCAGCCCGAGCAAGTCACCACGACCCTGCCGACCGTGACGACCGCCCAGAACGGCCCGAACTCGGCCGACACGAACACGTACGTGACCGATGCGCGCGGCCGAGTGATCTGGACGAAGGACGGCGCGGGCTTCCTGACTTACACCGAATACGACGAGGCGACCGGGGCGGTCACGAAGACAATCGGCGACGTGGACGTAACTCAGACCAGTACGTTCACAAGCATGCCGAGCGGCTGGACGACGCCGTCCGGTGGCGGACTCCATCAAACGACCACGTTCGAAGTTGACAGCCGTGGGCGGATCTCGAAGGAGACGGACCCAAACGGGAACATTACGTACATGGTCTACCTGGATTCGGCGCATGAAGTGCGCGTCTATCCCGGCTGGGACACGGGGGCGAGCGCGCCCACTGGGCCGACGCAGGTCTACCGCGAAGACCGCACGCGCGGTTACAGCGAATCGCTGACGATGTCCGCCACCCCGACGACCAGTGGCGGACGACCGACGGGTGCCGAGTCGATCGGCAGCGTTCTCACGCTCAACCGGACCGTGCTGAACTCGGCGGGGCAGCCTGTTTATCAAGACCGTTACTTCAATCTGACCGGCGTGACTTACAGCCAGTCGTCCGTCACACTCGGGACCGCGAATACGAATTACTACCGAACCGAATCCGCGTTCGACAAGCGCGGCCGAACGAGCAAAACCGTGAATCCGAGCGGCACGATCAACCGCACCGAATTCGACGGCCAGGGCCGAGCGGTCAGCCAGTGGGTCGGCACCGACGACACACCCACCAGCGGCTACTGGAGCCCGACGAACACGGCCGGCACCGACATGGTGAAACTGTCGGAAAACGAATACGACTTGGGCGGCGTTGGCGACAGCAACGTGACGCGGCAGACGCAGTTCCCCGGCGGCGGGGCGACCGACCGCAAGACCGAGATGTCCTACGATTGGCGGAACCGCCAGGTCGCGACGAAGAGCGGAGTCGAGGCGAGCGAATCGACCTCGCTGAACCGGCCGATCCGCTACATCGAATACGACAACCTCTCGCAGGCGATTGTCAGCGAACAATACGACGGGGACGGCCTGTCGATCACGACCGACGCCACGAGCGATGGCGTGCCGGACCGGCCGTCGTCTGGGAGCCTGCGCGCCAAGTCCACGTCTGACTTCGATGAACAGGGCCGCGTCTACATCGCCAAGACCTTTAGCGTCGATCCGTCGAGCGGCAGCGTCTCGACCAACTCGTTGGCCAGCAACACGTGGTTCGACCGCCGCGGCCTCACGATCAAGACATCGAGCCCTGGCGGGATCGTCTCGAAGTCGTCGTACAACGGCCTGAGCTGGGTGAAAGCGAGCTACGTGTCCGATGGCGGTGGCGACTCCGCGTACGCGGACGCCAGCTCGTTGACCAGCGACAACGTGTTGAGTCAGTCGGAACCGACTTACGACATCGGCGGCCGCACCTTGATGCTCACATCGAAAGAACGCTTCCACGACGAAACCACGACCGGTGCCCTCGGCAATGTCTCGACCGCGCCGAAGGCCCGCGTCAGCTACTCGACCAACTACTTCGACAAGGCGAATCGCACGACGGCCAGCGTCAACGTCGGCACGAACGCGGGCAGTGCTTACACGCGCCCTTCGACGGTCCCCTCACGCAGCGATACCGTCCTGGTCACGGACTATGGCTACAACTCGTCCGGCTGGCTCGAAACGACGACGGACCCTCGCGCGTTGGTCGGCAAAACGTATTACGACAACCTGGGCCGCACGATCAAGTCGATCGATAATTACGTGGATGGAACGGTCGGAGACGATAACGACAAGACGGTCGACTACACCTTCGATCCGTCCGGCCAAATGGCCACGCTGAAGGCCCAACTAACGGGCGGCGGTTATCAAGAGACGAAGTGGGTCTACGGCATCACGTCGCCGATCGTCTCCAACGACGTGCTGAAGGAGATGCGCTATCCCGATACGTCGACGGGCGCGGCCAGTTCATCGGAAAAGGACGCTTTCACTTACAACCAACTCGGACAGGTGCTTACCAAGACAGACCGCAATGGGTCGGTGCATACGTACGCGTACGATGTCCTCGGTCGACTAACAGCGGACGCCATCACAACTTTGGGATCGGGCGTGGATGGCACTGTGCGCCGGGTTGA
The DNA here is from genome assembly GCA_031363325.1 of Gemmataceae bacterium. Classification (GTDB taxonomy): domain Bacteria; phylum Planctomycetota; class Planctomycetia; order Gemmatales; family Gemmataceae; genus SIAJ01. The sequence continues at coordinate 6,263 of JANLUE010000862.1, read as the reverse complement.
TTTCGGTTATGATGGTCAGGGCATTCTCTATTTGATCACCGCCTACGACGCCTCGTCGGCGGGCAATGTCGTGAACCAAGTGCAACGCGAATTCAGCGGCCTCGCACAACTGACCAAGGAATTTCAGTCGGTGTCCGGAGCCGTCAACACCGGCACGACGCCCAACGTCCAGTACGCATACTCGTTCGCTCCAAGCGGGTCGACCAATCACAGTCGATTGACGACGCTCACGTACCCGAACGGTCGAGCGCTGACCTATAACTACGCGACCGGCCTGGGCGAAAACATCTCGCGGTTGACCTCAATCACCGACGGCGGCACGACGCTCGAAAGTTACGAATATCTTGGAACGAGCATCGTGGTCAAACGCGGCCACGCGCAATCGGGCGTCGATCTCACTTACATCAAGCAAACCGGTGAATCGGACGGCGCGGCTGGCGACAAGTACACGGGGCACGATTTTGCGGGCCGGGTGATCGACCAGCGCTGGACGACCAGTACGCCGACTGCGAAGGACCGGTTTTACTATGGCTACGACCGAGACTCGAACCGGCTGTATAAGGAGAACGCGCTGAGTTCGACCGACAGTGAACTGTATGGATACGACAATCTGAATCAGATCACCTCGATGCAGCGCGGCACCTTGAACGGCACCAAGACAAGCCTCACAGGAGCGGCAACGCGATCACAGTCCTGGGACTTCGACGCGCTCGGAAACTTTGATTCACAGACGACGAATGGCACGGCGCAAACGCGGTCGCACAACAAGCAGAACGAAATCACGAGCATCGCAAGTGCCACCACACCCACCTACGATAGCAATGGAAGTCTCACAAAAGACGAGTCTGGGAAAACGTTCAAATTTGACGCGTGGAATCGGCTCAGCGAAGTCAAGAACGCTGGCGGAACGACGCTCTCCACATACCAGTGGGATGGACTGGGCCGCCGAACGCGCGAGACTCGCTCCGGCACGACAACCGACCTATATTACTCGGCCGCGTGGCAAGTACTGGAAGAGCGCGTTAGCGGAACCACGCGCATCTCCTACTCCTGGAGTCCGGTCTATGTGGACGCCATGATCGCCCGAGACCGCGACGCCGACTCGAACGGCTCCCTCGAAGAGCGGCTGTACGTAGCGCAAGACGCTAACTTCAACGTCACGGGGTTGATCGACACATCCGGGACGGTACAGGAGCGGTTTCAGTACGACGCCTTCGGCTCATTCACTGTCCTGACGGGAGCCTGGGCCTCGCGAGCCTCTAGTAGCTACGCGTGGAAATACCTGCACCAGGGCGGACGATGGGACACCGATGGTGGGGTGTATGGTTTCCGTTTCAGGGAATATTCGCCCACCTTGGGTCGCTGGCTGCAGAGCGACCCGATCCAATTTGATTCCGGAGATACAAACTTTACGCGGTACGAAAGCAATCGACCGCTCTGTACAGTTGATCCAACAGGACTCGATTCAACGATTACATACAGACCGCCGGTAGCGGCTAGAGCATGCGCCAGGCGAGGCCTGCACGGTTTACTGGTTGCTGAACTAATTGTGGCTGGAGACCTGATTATTGACGGCGCGTTGGAGATTGCCGAGTGTGTTAAGGCGGCTGAAGCCTCGAAGGCTCTAGATCAGGCGGCTCGAATCGCAGATGCTGCTCGAAGGCTGAAACCGATCGAAGAGCCGAGAAGAGTACCAGAACCAAAGCGAATCCCAGATCCGAAAGTGCCGAAAAAGGACGAGCCTGAACAACCAAGTTGTAAGAAGGTCTACCCAAATATGTTGGAATGCAGTAAGCTTAGAGAAGAAAACTACCTGGATAATACATGGGAAGAAGCGTTACAACGTTTTAGAGTTGCGGGCTGGCACAACCCGTCCAATGGAAGGACGTATGATACGGACGAAGGTGTTGCGGCTGGATACGGCGGGTCGCACACGGTGATCTTCGCGAAAGAAAACGCCAAACGCGACACCGAACGCATTCGCGCGGGGAGTATTCAGCAATGCGGGTGCTGCGAGAATACGAACGCGGGACCAGATCCGTTTCGACACCTCTTCCGCGCAAACATTTACTCGCTGCCCATGCGGTGACCTACATATTGATGTCATGAGTTTGGAACTGCGTGGAGGGCGATGTATCAAGCTATGTTTTGGCAATATAGGATCTGGATACGGTCGCATTCCCTCAGATCGCGACTTGGGTCGCCCCTTCAATTGCACCGATGCGAATCGATCGCTGAAAGCTGCGATTGGCGTGCACCTGAATTGGCTTACTCAAATGGCAAGGCGACAATTCATTTGTAGCTATGTTCGCGGAACTAGCAGAAACCACTTCTTGCTAAACGAGGGAGCAGGTGCACCATGATGGCAATAGAGGAATCATACGCTCAGCAGATCGAATTATCCAGAACTGCAGTCAAGCATTGTCAACAAACAGCAATAGCTGAACATATTTTAAGGCTTTCCTGCTCTGTAGACCGTGCGAAACTCTCTCATGCCGTGGTCAACTTGTTAGCTGAATATCTTCCGTACCTACAGTTCAATAGATTGTCTCAGATTCGAATTGGTGCTGATGAGTTGCGTAGGGTATTTCTTGACTATGCAATGTCTGATCGGCTCGATTCATCGATTTTTATGTATCAGCAGCGATTCCCATTTGTACCGTTGTCGTGCAGCGAATTCATGGCTGGTGTAGAGTATATCAGCCTTTCGAGACGGTACCAGAAGTCGCATTCGGCTAGTGTGACATCGCTCTGCGCCGCAATTCTTCAATACGTCAAGTGTATGGCCACTTTACATATCGAGAGAATTGAACCTATTCGGATACTCGCCGATTCAATTCGCATGGGAACTCTTGGATCGCGATTTTGGCCTGAAGTGCCGTCAAGCCTTGGCGCAGATTGGACTCGATATAAGTTGCGAGAGGATAAGGAATTCGTATCGGCTTCAATGCATTATTGGAGCGTTGTGGTCGATTGTTTCGCTGAAATCGTGCCAAGTCAGTATTTCGGGACATTTGATATTGATCGACTGATCAAAGAGTGGTTTGAAGCGGACTGTACGCCGGTATTTATTTAGTTTCCTTTGCAGCGCTGCGTCCTGTGCAAATACTCTGCACTCGCCAGCTGCGAAGCAGGTCGTATCAGTAAATGCTGATGCGTTTATGGATGACCGACTCGCTGGCCGGTCGGCGCGGATCGAGTCCTGGGAAGCGATTCACGCCGCCCGGCGATAGTGCTTCAGCACTCCGCCAAGTCGCTGGGTGCATTCGACGCGATTTGGAAACGCCAGGACCGGCGGCTATTCATCGGTCTCGGCTTGCGGCAGAGTGCGATTGTCGTGGCCTTGATGTGGACGTTCGGCTCGGGCGTGGATGGCACAATCCGTCGAATGGAAACAGCTTTCGACGGTCAGGGCAATCCATACCTGGTGACGAACTACGACGCCGCCACATCAGGTTCCGTTGTGAACCAAATCCAGCGCGGCTACAATTGTTTGGGGCAGATGACGACCGAATGGCAAGCGGTCAATGGCGCGGTCAATACTTCCACGTCGCCCAAGGTTCAATACGCGTTCAGCGAAATGGCAAGTGCCGCCAACCACAGCCGACCCACGAGCATGACCTACCCAAACGGGCGCGTCCTGACTTACAATTACACGTCCGGCCTCGATTCAAACATTTCACGTCTTTCGTCTATCACCGACGGGGCCACGACACTCGAAGCTTATTCGTATCTTGGTGCCGGCACGGTCGTGATACGCTCGCATTCGCAGCCGGGCATCGACTTGACTTATGTCAAGCAGTCGGGCGAATCGGACGGCTCGGCCGGTGACAAATACATCGGCTTCGACGCGTTCGGCCGTGTCACCGATCAACGCTGGCGAGCCAGTTCCTCAGACATCGAGCGATTCGGCTACGGCTTCGACCGGGATAGCAACCGTCTCTACCGCGAAAACTTAGTCAGCAGCACGCGCAGCGAACTGTACGCGTACGACAACCTGAACCAATTGACGACCTTCAGCCGGGGCACCTTGAATGGCACGAAGACGGGCCTCACAGGGTCCGCCTCGCGCTCGCAAGCCTGGGACTTCGACGCGATCGGTAACTTCGATTCGCAAACCACGGACGGCACCGCGCAGACTCGAACGCACAACAAGCAGAACGAGATGACGGCCATCAGCGGCGCGACCACGCCGACCTATGACGCAAATGGAAACCAAACAAAAGACGAAACGGGTAGAACCTTTGAATACGACGGATGGAACAGATTGATCCGCGTGAAGAACTCTAGCGGAACCACACTCGCCACCTACGAGCCCGATGCGCTCGGAAGGCGCATCCAGGAGACCCGGAGCGGCACGACCACTGACCAGTACTACTCAAACCAATGGCAAGTGCTTGAGGAGCGTGTGAGCGGCTCGGCAACTCTGAGCTACGCTTGGAGCCCCGTGTATGTTGACGCGATGATCTCCCGCGATCGAGACACCGACGCCAACGGCTCGCTGGATGAGCGACTGTATCCGCTCGCGGATGCGAACTTCAACGTCACTGCGGTGGTCAATAATTCCGGTTCTGTCGTCGAGCGCTACCTCAACGACCCGTACGGCACAGTCGGAATCTACGACGCCTCGTGGGGAACGCGATCGTCGAGTTCGTACGCGTGGAATTACAACCATCAGGGTGGACGGCTCGACAAAGATTCGGGGCTATTTGGGTTCCGCAATCGTGACTTGGGGCCAACTGCTGGGAGGTGGATGCAGTTGGACCCGATTGGTTTTGCGGGACGAGACGCAAACCTATATCGCGGTCTAAGCAACTCCCCAACTTCTAATCGCGACGCAATGGGATTGCAGGTTGCAGACGCATTCGAATTGGGTCTTGACTTTGCGTTTTATTTCATGACCCGTGCGAAAAGGCCCCGACCCGCCGCGCCTGCCGCGCCTGCCGCGCCCGGTTTTAGACTTAACGATAATTGTAAAGGTCATAGCCGAACCGTCTATGACAAAGTCAAACTCAAGAAAGTGACCTTCGGTGAAGCCAAATACGGCAATGAATATGGTGCGGAAAAGGTGAAGGTGTTTAGTCAAGCCATAAAAGGTGTCGCTGTGACCACTGAAGAACAATTCAAGACTGCGATAAGTGATGCCGCCGAAAAGGCTAAAATAACAATCAAGAAGATCACGCCCGATGCTCCATGGGCACCAGGGTCAACGTTCTCGATTTATTCAGAAGGTTACCCCATTCTTGATTGCGTAGACGACCTTGCCAATGCGCAGAACAACGGGGTGAAGGAGACGCTCGAGGCTTCGTATACATTTTTCCTAAGTTCGATGGACAAGCAGGAAAAGTTTGAAGATGAATGGAAGAGACTGGCAGTGGCGATCACTCTCAAAGCGACTTTGAGCTTTTCGGCGATCGAGACTGTGATCCCAGCCAAGAACAAGGGTGCCTGATAGTTCGATCGACAGATAGGACTTTGGTGAACGTGTACCCTGTACGCGTTGTGAATCGCGAAATGGAACTCGCTTATATGGCAATAACTTTATGTACAGTATCCGTGCCAGGATTGTGATGATTAAGCGACTATTTGTACTGGTTGCCCTGCTGGCATGTATCGCCTTTTTCAGTATTGCCATATCGCAAAAAACTCAGCGATCAAGCGGCCAGATTATTGTCGAGAACGCCAGCGAAGTCGATATTGTTGGCATGGCGATCGAGTTTCCACTGGATCACCGTCGGCGGCCATATGTTGGCGGCGGCATTCCATCGGGCGCGGCATTAAAGATTAGCGTGTCGTCAAGCTGTACGGAGTATTTTCGTCTAAACGTGCAGGTAGAGAATGAGTGGATTAGCGAAATTTTTGGAAAGCCAAGTGCCGACGATCGAATGCTAGGTCGAGAGTGGAAGATCACGCTGTGTCCTGATGGCAGACTTCGAGGCCTGGGGTACGACATGCCTGACTAGACCTCAATCAAGCGAAGTCGCTTCCTGTCGTCCTGTACAAAAACTCGGCGTTGGGTCAGATGCGGCAGCTCACGCATCAACGATTTGCGATGTGTTGTAAGTTGGCGGCGTCCTGTGCAAAAACTCTGCACTCGCCAGCTGCGAAGCAGTTCGTATCAGTAAATGCTGATGCGTTGATGGTTGACAGGTAGACGGATCGAGTCGTCGGCCGGTCGGCGCGGATTGAGTCCTGGGAAGCGTCGGCGAGAATTGAGTTTTGAATGAACCGATTCACGCGGCCCGGCGATACTGCTTGATCAG
>JANLUE010000861.1:0-1581 GCA_031363325.1 Gemmataceae bacterium | reverse complement strand
CAAGGCCCAAAGAACCACCGAGCGACCGCCCCGGCGACCCTCGCCACCCGGCAACAACGAAAAAAAACGCCTCGCGCAAACCCAGGAAGAGTCCGCCCGACCATTCGTTCACTCGCGCGGAGCGAAAGGCGACGATGGACTTCTCACGGAACAACCTCCATGCATCGACATGTGTTGATCGTTGTCTTGATCGCGGTCGGCGTCGGTCGGGCCGAGTTGCCGCCCGATTTGCGCACGCGAACGACGGGCGGCGACTGGCCGACGTTCCTCGGCCCAAGCCGCGACGGCTCGTCGACCGAAAAGGGCATCCTCACCAACTGGCCGAAAGACGGGCTCAAGGTCGTTTGGGAAACGCAGATGGGCCTGGGTTACGCGCCGCCGGTCACGAGTCGTGGTCGCCTCTTCCACTTCGATCGGTTCGGCAACGACAATCGCCTGACGTGCCGCAACGCCGAGACGGGCAAACTCCTCTGGAAGTTCGACTACCCAACCGAATACCAGGACCTCTACGGCTATAGCCCCGGCCCACGGGCCTGCCCGGTCGTGGACGAAGATCGCGTCTACATCGTCGGGCCGGAGGGGATGATTCATTGCGTGAACGTCGTCGATGGCAAACAACTCTGGGCCGTCGATTCGGTGAAGGATTTTCACGTCCATCAGAACTTCTTCGGCGTCGGAAGCGTGCCCGTCGTCGAGGGGGAACTCCTGATCGCGGCCGTCGGCGGCAGCCCGAAAGGCGCGCGGCCCGACGACCTTCGCGACGCCAAGGGTAATGGTTCCGGGCTCGTCGCGTTCGACAAGCGAACCGGCAAGGTCGCGTGGCAGGTCTCGGACGAACTCGCTTCGTATTCGAGCCCGATCGTCACCACGGTCGGCGAACGGCGAGTCGGGCTGTACTTCGCTCGGGCCGGCCTCGTTGGCTTCAACCCGAAGACCGGCAAAGCCGACTTCCATTTCCCGTGGCGAGCCAAGGTTCTGGAGAGCGTCAACGCCAGCAACCCAGTCGTGATCGGCGACCGCGTGCTGCTGACCGAGTGCTATGGCCCCGGGGCGGTGTTGTTGCAATTGAAGGCGGACGGCATGACGAAAGTGTGGTCCGACCTCGACAAGGAAGATCGGTCGGACAAGAGCCTGCGCTGCCACTGGAACACGCCCGTCCACACGGGCGGATTCGTATTTGGGTCAAGTGGCCGACACGAGAACGAAGCGGACCTGCGTTGCATCGACTTGACGACAGGGGCCTTGCAATGGCGCGAGCCGAACCTGTCGCGCGCTTCGCTCACACTCATCGACGGACACTTCCTATGCATGACCGAACGTGGGGAACTGATCCTGCTCAAGGTGAACCCGAAGAAATACGAGCCCGTCGCGAAGTGGGTGACCGACCTCGACGGCCCGACCTGGGCGGCGCCGGTCGTTTCGCACGGACTGATGTACATTCGCGGCAAGGACCGTCTGTTGTGCGCCGAACTGATTCCAACGAAGTGATGATGGCGTTCGCCGAGCGCCGCGACGGCGAATTACTCTTCGTCCTCCAAGCGCATGTATTGCGGTGGGCTCTCGCCGACCCGCTTCACGACG
>JANLUE010000713.1:0-3595 GCA_031363325.1 Gemmataceae bacterium | reverse complement strand
ATCACGCGCCGCCCACGACCGATCAGGCGAGCCGCGAAGATTGGCCATCTCTGAGCGCCCTGGTCATGCGCTATGGCAAGCCGGCCGGCGGGCTACCGCCGTCGGCCGTCCTGCCGTGGTACATTCAATTCCCCGGCCAGTCGAAGCGGATCGCCGGTCAATCGGGCGGCCGCATGAACGAACGCCATAACGCCTTCCTCGTGAACGGCGACGTGGACCGCCCCGACTTCGAACTGGAGGGCGTGCTCGCGAGCGTCGATCTCTCGAACGCCCGGCTCGGCGATCGGCGGGCGTTGCTGGAACGGCTTCAGTCGTCGGCCGACGATCCACTCGGCGGCAATCGGCGAATCGTCTACGAATTGCTTGATCGCCGCGCCGGCGAGGCGTTCGACTTGCGTCGCGAGAACCCGGCCGTCCGGGCGAGCTACGGGCCCTCGACCGTCGGTCAAAGCTTGCTCATGGCCCGGCGACTCGTCGAGGCTGGCGTGTCGCTCGTCACGGTGAACTGGCAGGACGAAACGAAAATCGACGGCGTCAACACGTGTTGGGACACGCATCAAAACAACTTCGACAAACTGAAAACGCTGTTGTGTCCGCTCTTCGATCGAGCGTTCCCGGCGTTCATCCAAGACCTGGATCAGCGGGGTTTGTTGGAGACGACGCTCGTGGTCGCGGTCGGCGAGTTTGGTCGCACGCCGAAGATGGGCCAGTTCACGCAGAGCGCCAACACGATGAAGACGGGCCGCGACCACTGGCCGCACGCCTTCACCGCGTTGCTGGCCGGCGGCGGAGTTCGAGGCGGCCAGGCCTACGGCGCGACAACCCGAGACGCCGGCTACGTCGCGGACAAGCCCGTCACCCCCGCGGACCTGACGGCCACGATCCTGCACCACCTCGGGATCGATCACGCGAAGACGTACGAAGACGAATTCCAACGCTTGACGAATCGACTCAGCGATGGGGAGCCCGTGCGGGATCTGTGAGAGGGACCACGGCTCATTCGAATTTCAGCGACTCGAAGAAAGTCTTCATGTCCGCGTCGGACGCCTTGACCGATGGGCCAACGACTCCGATGGTAATCACTCGGCTATTGGCAACAAAAAATGCGGATTACACCGGTGAGTTGTCCACCCTGGATTGAGACAGTCAACTCTCGGCCGTCAACGCCCGCATGACTAACGTTTTCCTTGTGGGTGACGGTAGCACCGGGTAACTGGGTCGCCGCCATTTCTTCGGCTTTTTGAAGAATCAACTCCGAGCTTACGTTCGCGTCCGGAGGAACTGGAGACGCGGTCGTCACATAGACTTGTTGACCCGACATGAACTGGATCGTCTTGGCCGTGTGTTGCATGCCATTGATCGTGGCCGTTTGATCTTTGACGCTCGGCTGCCCCGGAAACTTGATCCGATACTTTCCCTCGGCATCCACGTGCTCGACCCAGGTGTTGGGGCCAGCATTGCCCCCCTTCTTCCCGATCGGCCCGCCGCCGCCGAAGCTGGGCATCTTTGGCGAACCATCGGCGTTCCTCGCCACGTCGGTGCCGGCGGTCGTCGGCTTCGTGTCGCCGCCAAAATAGATCGCCGCGAAGATGCCCCCGCCGATCAACAGGACGGCCGCAATCGCGACGCCAACGATCAAACCAACCGGCGTTTTGGCCTTTTTCTTCTTGCGTTTCTTCTCGGGCCGAGGCTCGTCCATTTCGTCGTCTTCGTCCCGCGCCGGACGAGCACGCGGTTCGTCGTCCGATTCGTCTTCGGCGCGTGGACGAGTCGCTCGCGCGGGGCGGCGCGGCTCGTCGTCCTCATTTGAACTCGGCCGGGATCTTGGCTTGGCCGTCGGAGCGGGCGCATCGTCGGCCGGGCGGGCGACGAATGCCTCGCCGCACTTCTTGCACTTCAGGCGCTTGCCGGACAGCTCGTCCGGCACTTGCAGCTTCGCCGCGCAATTCGGGCAGGAAATTGGGAATGGCATGACGGTGGTCCGGGGGTGTTGTCGCGATTCTACTTGAGTTGGAGGTTGTCGAACACCGCCTGAGCGCGATCCGGCTTGGTCGGCCCGGCCTTCGTGCGAACCAGAATCACCAAGACCTTTCCGTCGCCGAGAACCACGCGGCCTCGCTGAATCGCATTCGCCCCGACGAGGCCGATGGCGACATCGCGAGCCGGCCGTCCCTGGTGCGTTGTGCGAACTGGTTGTCCCGACGTTCCGCCCGGTATCGACTTGGCCAGTTGAGCCACAGCCGACGCAAGAATCTGATCGGCGCGAACATCGTCGATCTTCTGACCAACAGCCGCCGGCACATCGAAGCAAGTGATTTCGACGACCACGCTCGGCGCGTCGGACTGATACGTCTTGACGCCGAGTCGACCCATGTCGGTCTCGACCGTATCCGTCTTCACGGCGGGGGCAATCGGTAGTCGGGCCGTGAACGAACCGTCCGGGGCCGAATAGTCGACCCAATTCTTGGTCCACTCCGCGGTGCCCGAGGTTCCGCCGGAAATGTCGGACGTGCCCGTGGCCGGGTCTTTCTTGTCGCCGCTGAAGTAGATCGCGGCGAAGACTCCAAGCCCAATCAACAGGGCCGCCGCCACGCCGACTCCGATCAGCAGTCCGACTGGCGTTTTCGCCTTCTTCTTCGAGCGCTTCTTCTTCGGGCGTGGTTCGTCGTCCGATTCGTCCTCGTCGCGCGGACGGGTCGCTCGCGTGGAGCGACGCGGCTCGTCGTCATCCGAACTCGGCCGAGTCTTATGCTTGGTCGTCGGAGCGGGCGCATCATCGGCCGGGCGGGCGACGAACGCCTCGCCGCACTTCTTGCACTTCAAGCGCTTACCGGACAGTTCGTCCGGCACTTGGAACTTCGCCTCGCAATTGGGACAGGCGATTGAGAAGGACATGGAATGTGGTCCGAGGGCGTTAGTTGGATTCTACCTGAGCGGAAGGAGGTGGAACACCGCGAAGTTCAACTCCCTACTTCTTTCCCTCGTTCAACAATCGCGCGCTCGTCTCGAAGTACCGTCGCCGACGTTTCGCCTGCACGGGCTCGGCTTGTTTTTCGCGCAGGTCATCCAGGTTCGCCTGACAACTCGCGCAGCCGATCGTCTGTAAGTGGAAGTCCGCATACGAACGATCGGCCTTGTCGAGGACGCCGTGCAGGAAGCCGCTGAGTTGCTCGCGGGACAGGCAACTCAATCGTTCACGCCGCCAGACGGCTCCGAGCGAATGCTCCCCCCGGTCGCGCTCTTCGCGAGCCGACTTCAATTGCTTCTGCAAGTCCGTCGACGTGCGGACGAGTTTCTCGATGCGTGCCGTCTCGGCGTCGTCGAGGGCGTCGTCGAGGTAGGCGTGCAACTGCTCGCGTGTCACGTCGGCCATGATTCACCACGGGAAATTGAGAAGGGTAGTATACACGATCGGGGAGTGACTTCAGGTTACCCCCTCTCCGCTTCGGAGAGGGGGTATTGAGCTTCCGGTTGATAATGCCATCACGGCAACGAAAAGGCGAGCCGGTCGGGCGTTAGCCCTCCGGGTGACCCCCCAATGAGCTTGCCTTCTGGTTGTCAAGAGAAGCAACATTGTCCATTGGGGTTCACCCGG
>JANLUE010000795.1:0-4376 GCA_031363325.1 Gemmataceae bacterium | reverse complement strand
GATGGCCTGAAGACGATTCAAGATGTGTGAGGCCATCGATTCCGTGTTTTTGTCCGAGGTTTTCAGGCCAACGGCCTGGGATTGTTCAGCCCAGGGCAAGATGGCGCAGCCATTGCCGCCCTGGGTTTGGGCCCGCACACATCCCCGCAGCCTGAAGGGCTGCGACGAATCCGCAACGCGTTCGTGTACCGTATGGAACTCCGGTTCTCTACGTGACTCGGGTTTAGCTCAACGCGCACGATGAACGGGCCATTCTCGATCTCCGTGAGTAGTGACGCATTCAATGAAAAGCGAAGCACGACGATGTGGCCACACGTGCGACAAGTGCAGAATGAGTGAACACACTGAATTGCCGACTGTGAACCGAGCACCCAACCCCGAAACGTTTGTCAAACATTACTTTTTCGGCCGAAACCTCACCGTTATCGCGGCGGGGCCGCGTCGTTCGATCGTAGCCGTTCGCGAAGCATCGAATATCGGAACGCCGTGTCCTGTCTCTGGACCGCGATGGCCAACGCTTTGCGGCTCCCGACCAGGACCACGACTTTTTTGCCACGCGTGACGCCGGTGTACAGCAGATTCCGCTGGAGCATGACGTAGTGCTGGGTATGGAGCGGGATCACGACGGCCGGGTACTCCGAACCCTGCGACTTGTGGATCGAGCACGCGAAGGCGTGATTCAGTTCGTCCAGTTCGTCGAACTCGTAAACGACGGGCCGACCATCGAATTCGACCGTCAGCACTTGATCGGTCGAATCGATCTCCTTCACGCGGCCGATGTCGCCGTTGAAAACTTCCTTCTGGTAGTCGTTGCGGCTCTGGATCACCTTGTCGCCGACCCGGTACGTCCGGCCGAACCGTTCGACGGTTTTCCCCGTGGCCGAGCCGTTCAGCACTTCCTGGAGCCGTTGATTGAGCGTCGCGACCCCGAGTTCCCCCTTGTTCATCGGCGAGAGAACTTGCACGTCGCGGAACGGGTCGAGCCCGAATCGTTCGGGGATGCGGTCGCGAACGACGGCGATCAACCGATCCATAATCTTCTCGGGTGTGCCGGCCTCAATGAAGAAGAAGTCGCCGGTCGGCCCGGGGGCCGAGCTGGGTTCGAGGCCGGCATTGATCGCGTGGGCGGCCCGGACAATGTAACTTGCACCCGCTTGACGGAAGATTTCCGTCAAGCGCACGACCCGAACCGCGTTCGACTCGATCAGGTCGCGAAGCACGGTACCGGCACCGACGGACGGTAGCTGATCGACATCGCCCACGAGAACGAGGCTACACCACGCCGGGACGGCGCGCAGCAACTGGTTCATCAGGACAAGATCGACCATCGACGCCTCGTCGATGACGAGAAGGTCCGCTTCGAGCGGGTTCTCGCGATCGCGCTTGAAGCGGCCGAGCCCGGGGTCGAACTCGAGCAGGCGGTGAATCGTGCGCGCTTCGAGTCCGGTCGACTCGGCCAGTCGTTTGGCGGCCCGGCCGGTCGGAGCGGCCAATGCGATTCGCAATCGCTTGGCCATGAAGATTTCGATCAGCCCGCGAACGATCGTCGTCTTGCCAACCCCCGGCCCGCCGGTGATCACCAAAACTTTCGCGGTCGTCGCCGCTTCAATTGCCGCTCGCTGGCTGGGCGCGAACTCCAGTCCGATCCGCGACTGCACCCAGCCGAGCGCCTGCTCGAAGTTGATCTCGGGGAGTGGATGATCTCCCTGGGCGAGCGCCTTGACCGCTCGAGCGACGCCGACTTCCGCGAGGAACAACGGCTTGAGGTACAACCAGTCGGCGGCCGGCCCCTGGGGCGTCTCGGGCGCGGCATCGCGAACGAACTCATCCTCGGTTCGGCCTGTCTCGATCGCTTCCCGAACGATCTCCGGCGAGATGCTCGTGAGCCGCATCGTCTCGTCGACGACGCCGTGTTCCGGGAAGCCGACATGGCCCTTGGCGCTCATGTCCTTGAGCACGTAACGGATCGCCGCCCGCGCCCGCAACGGCGAATCCTTCGGCAGCCCAAGCCGCGTGGCCAATTCGTCGGCCGTCTTGAAGCCGACCCCCCAGATGTCGGTCGCCAGCCGATAGGGGTTGCTCTTCACCAACTCGATCGCGTTTTCGCCATACTGCTTGTAGATGCGAACGGCGCGGGCCGTCCCGACGCCGTACGACTGCAAGAACACCATGATTTCGCGGACGCCGCGTTGTTCCTGCCAGCTTCGGCGAATGCGTTCGAGCCGTTGCGGGCCGATGCCTTTCACATCGGAGAGAAACGTCGGCGACTGATCGATGACATCGAGCGTCCGCTCGCCGAACACTTCGACGATGCGCTTGGCGTAAGTCGGGCCGATCCCTTTGATGAGCCCCGAACCCAGATACTTGACGATCCCTTCAACGGTGTGCGGCGGCGTCGTTCGAAGCTCGTCGGCCTTGAACTGCGGGCCATGTGTCTTGTCGTTGACCCACGAGCCGCGGGCCTCGATGTACTCGCCCGCGACGGCGCTTGAGAGAGTACCAACAACGGTGACCACGTCCCGATGCCGCGGCGCGCGAACCCGGAGGACGACGTACCCGTTGTCCAGGTTGTGAAACGTGATCCGCTCGACCACGCCCGACAGGGATTCGGGAGAAGTGTCCATTGAGAGGGGTAGTATACCTCTTTGAAAGCGGGACGACGGAGGTCCAACTTGAGGGCACATGTCCGACCACGACGAACTCCCGGAACTCGTTGGACGGCGCGATGGCTCGACGGAGCCGTTCGAGCCCGAGCGGATTACGCGCGCGTTGTTCGCGGCCGGCGATCGGGCGGGGCGGGCCGACGCGTTTCTCGCGCGCGAACTGACCGAAGGCGTCTTGCACTTCCTCGCGGCCGAGGGTGAGTCGTCGACATCGGCCGAACAGATCGCGGAAGTCGTCGCCAAGGTCGTCCGCGAGCTGGGCCAGCCGGCGATCGCGCGGGCGTACGAGGAACGTGGGCCGAGCGTGCCGCGAGTGGCGACCCCGCCAGCGATCTACCCGCGCGAACTGATCTCGGCGCATCAGGAAGGTCTGATTCGCTTGACGGGCCTGGACACGCCGAACGAGCTGGCGGGCCTCGTGGTCGATCCGTCGTCGGCCGCCGTCCTGGCCGCCCGGCCGGTCGTTGGCGAATATGTGGCGATCGACGGGCCCGAGTTCGAAGACATCGAGCCCGGCGCATTCATCGACGAATTGCAATCCGTTTGCGCGTCGACCGGCCTGACGGCCATCCTCAATTTGAACGGCTCGATTCCGCCGCGGCGGGCGCCGAGCGCTGGGCCGTTATTCGAAGGTGGTGAATCGACTCCCCGGCGGCCCGAATTGTCGCTTGATTTCGCCGAGCGAGCCGTCAGCGCGGGCCTGCCCGTGTGGTGGCATCTTGTGGAGGCGGACCTCGACGACTTGACTCGATTGGAACCGGTTATCCTTATGGCACTCTTGAATCCGGCAGTCGAGTTCGTGTTCGATCGGTCGAAATCACCGATAGCGCTCGGGCCGGGACTCGATCGAACGACGCCGGCCGTTCTGACTCAGGTTGGCGTGAATGTTGGTCGGCTCGTGGAGCATCTCGGCGGCCCGCCGCTCGACCCCGATACGTTTCTCCGAAAGGTCGCGAGCCTAACGCGGTTCGCCAAGACGGCCGGGCACGCCAAGCTCGACCACTTGCGGCACAACGGACCGCCGGAACTGCGGGCCGCGTTCCTGCTCGATCGCGCTCGGCTCGTACTCGTTCCGATGGGCTTCGAGAAAGCGGCGTCGGCCACGGAACGAAGCCCGGCCGAATTCGGACGCGAGGTTCTGAGCGCGATCCGTGTGGCCGCCGAAACGGATCGCCCTAGGGTGTTGCCGGTTCGGGTCGATTCGCCACTCGGCGATTGGGGCGGAACGTTCGCGGGATCATTGAGTCACCGGGGCGGGATGAAGTTGGCGAACGGGGGGCGATTCGCGGTTCAGATCGGTTCGGACATTGAGGCGATCGAGGTTCTCGGATTGGCGATGAGTCAAGCGGTCGGCCGAGTGTCATTCATTAACGATAAAACGATTAAGTAATTAATGTATTGATCCGTCATACGGCGGATCAATTGCAAGATAGTGATCGTATTATTTCGACTCAACTAAAGAATTAATTCGATAAAGTTGATCGATTTCACCCCACTTTTGGACGCCCGTCCATCCGAACGGATGTACCAATCACGCCATAAATCATCGTGGATTTGAGGCTTATGGCAATCTTCGGAAATGCGAACCGCCGTCCCTTGACACGCATCAGTGATTTGCAATACGATGCCCTCGTTGGTTGTCACCACTCCCGACTTCGGCCCTTCCCGGCCGGGGTCAAGCTGCGACTCTTTCGAGTCGAATGAGATTCCGAC